>MVQZ01000310.1 GCA_002067565.1 Methanobacterium sp. PtaU1.Bin242
TAATAGCAGACGCCAACCAACAAATCACCGAATACAACGAAAACAACAACCAGATATCACAAGCAGTGACAGTTAACCCATCCACACAACCTGACCTAACTGTAACCGACTTGCAACTACCAAGCAATCCAGTGGCAGGAACCACCTACCAGATAACCGCAACAATAACCAACCAGGGAACAGTAGATGCAGGAGCATTTGCAGTGAAACTCTACGACAACAACACTCAACTCGGAAAAATAAACATCACCAGCCTCTCAGCAGGCACCAGCACACAGGTAACCTTCAACTGGACACCCATCACCGGAACACACAACCTAGCCATAAAAGCAGACGCGAACAACCAGATCACAGAATACAACGAAGCAAACAACCAGATAGCACATCAGGTTACTGTAAGCTAGGGAAAACTTTTTAAAAAAAAAATATTTTCCCCAATTTTTTTCTTTTTCTCAAGTTTTAAAAAAATCGTAATATGACCCATTATTTGACATTTAAATTTGAAATAATCCCATCCCAACTAAAAATATCATAAAAAAGAATAGAATCCTGCTATAATAACTCTAAAAATTCATAGATGGTTAACTCGGCATCTTTAATCAAATTCCTAAGGGTACCCCTTTTTATTTCTATATGATGGGCACAGAAAGCGTTGCAATGTATCCTGCTTTCTCCATTATGATGTGACTGCCAGTTTGCCTTTTTACGATCCATCCTGTTTTTGGAATGCTTTTACAGTTTTCATCCCAGATGTTACAGGTAGTTTAGGCATTAAACAACCACGTTAATATCAGGTTCGTCATCAAAAAAATTTGGATAACGATTTTATCAGAGAGCATCATAATGGATGTGATCTCTTTTTAATGAACCAGTTCGTCGATCTTTTTTGAAATCTCCAGTAACTGGTCCTTTATATCCTTAATGTCAGTTTTCATATCTGTCATAAAAAGAACACCCTCAAGTAATCGACTTCCCAGATCAAATTTCTTGTGATCAAAAAAGTTTAAACAATTTTGTTTTTAATTTTTCTAATTTTTGATCCACCATTATCTTAATAAGAATGGAATATTTAATATGATTAATAAAATATATAAAATTAGTATGTGGTGATCTTCCATGGACTCCAAATACATCTATGCAAAATATAAAAATGAAGAAGTAACAGTAGAAATACTACCAAATGATATCCTGCGCATATTCTACAATTATCAAGGCTTAAACCCTATAAAAAATCATAAATCAGAATTATATAATCTAATAAAACTTTTAGAAGAAAATAAAGTGGTAATTTCTAACTTAAATGATAATGATCTGATCATCTTCAACAAAGACGGTCTGTTTGAAATAGAAAAAATCAAACCATCTGAGATACAGATAAACATTTCTACAGATGAAAAAATCGAACTTTAAACTATAAAACCATATGTTCTAATAAGAGAACTAATGTGTTTATATTCACACATTTCCATGTTAATGGTTGAAAACAATGAATCCTAAAAAAAAAAGATTCTAAAAAAATTTTAAGTATTCCCTAACCACCCATTTATAGTAAGAAGTAATGCAAAATAATTTAAAGTATTACAATTATATTATTGTAAGGTGATAATATGGTTAGTGTTACAGTGAAGTATCAAGTAACCATCCCTAAAGAAGTGAGGGAAGATCTTAACATTCATCAGGGAGATAAAGTGGTTTTTATAAAAAACAGGGAAGGAAAATGGGTTCTGATGACTGTGAAAGAATTGACCGATAAAATGGTTGAAGCTTCCGAAGATATTGAGGAAACCATAATTGAATCAAAAAAAGGCTTTAAAAAGGGATCTAAAAGAAGTTTAGAATCACTTACCAGGAAAATAAACTAAATTTTGAATACATGCAAATGGAGTACCAAATAGGGAACAACCTTTGGTGATTGAATGAAACTGGTCCTGGACACTAACGTCTTTAACAGTAAAAAATTCTGCAAATGGCTCTTAAACTCCCCAGAAGAAAAGTATCTTCCTGCAGTTGCCTACATGGAATATGTCTATCACAATCTAAAAAAAGAAAACACCCAATCCATGGTAGATACGTTTCTAAAACAGATGAATATCTCTATTATTCCCTTCGGGAGATTTGAAGCAATTGAAGCCGCGCATTGTGCAGTTGGAAACTGGGATTTCAGTGAAAATGCACGTGATTACGCTATTGGAGCTACTGCTATAAAGTTAAATGGCAAGTTGGTAACTTATAATGTTAAACACTTCAAATGGATGGGAAATGTCATAACTCCTGATGAATTGATAGGTAAATAAAACTTCCGGATCGTGAACAAGATCCAGAAACTTTTCCTGAAGAACACAGGGAAAATTCTTTTATATAAATCTATATGAGTTAGCAAGGCTTTTTTTATGTTAGAAAATGTGATATGTTTACTAAAACAATTCACCGCAAAAATTATCTACTTCATTTACACGTTCAGGGAGGAATTATATATAAAACAGTGTGGAAATATGAATCAAAACGCTGAAGAAAACAAGAAAATAGAAATAGCTAAAATATTGTCCCCCAAACTGGGTTTTAGAGATTCAGCAAAAGACTTCTTCCACATGATAAACCAGCTCCCAGCAGATGTTATTGAAATAGATTTCACAGAGGTTAAATTCATGAGCAGATCCTTTGCAAATGAATATATACAACAAAAAAAGAAATCTAAGAAGACCATTCAAGAAAATAATATATCTGAGAATGTTAATGCTATGCTCCAGGCTGTCAAAAAATCAGTCAAAAACCCACATAAACTGGAAGTGAAACCTACAAAGATCATCGCATTATCATAAAAATTGCAGTGTCTGTTTTTTTAGTGAATTTACTATATAATGGGTCCTTTCCTGTTTTGATGGATTTTCTCAGGGATTGAATAATGTTTTCTTTAACATCTTGGTCTTTCTACCTAATTAAAGGCCTCACCGCTCTTTCTGGTAAATCAGCCATTGCCTGATTTTACATCTGGCTTTATATCTTTTCGGTTTTCTATTTCTTGGATAAAATCAAGGTATTCGTTTATATTATCCATAAATAATGCTTATTTTTGTTTTAAAACCATTCAGTACTCTTCATTAATTTAAAATAAATAAAATTCAAATGTTCATTAAACGAACATCTGAAAATGTTAATGAAGTTACAAAGTTTATAGAATTTACTACAATTACCTATTAAGTGAAATAAAATATATTTAAATTGACATTAGAAATACTCCCGTCCTACTCCGGCTGTAAAGGTATAATTAAAATTTGTAAAGGTTTGTAAAGGGTTTACAAATGTTTTTAGGTTAAGGTTAATTTAATGTTTTTTTTTGGATATAGGAAAAATTAATTGATGACTTACTTATAGATTATCTTAGAACCTATGGTGCATTTCACTATGGATAATGATCAAAACCTAGAAAAAAATAGCATAGTCCTTTATACAAGTGATGAAGGTGCAGCAACTGTTGAAGTCCTTTTGAAAGATGAAACAATGTGGCTAACACAAAAGACAATGGCTCAACTCGATGAATTACTGGAACGTATACGTGAGATTAGAGCAAGTGAACGCAGGTTTTATCAGAAAATCACCGACATATACGCTCAATGTAGTTATGATTAATGATAAAGATGCTGAAATAACAAGAACATTCTATGCCACTGTCCAAAACAAACTCCACTGGGCAATAACAGGACATACCGCTGCAGAAATAATCACTGAAAGATCCGATGCTACAAAGAAGAATATGGGACTTATAACATGGAAAAAAGCACCCTCAGGTAAGATACTCAAATCTGATACTATGGTTGCAAAATTATTTATCACAAAAAGAAATTTCAGAACTAAATCGTATCGTGAACATGTATTTAGATTATGCTGAAAATCAAGCTGAAAAACATAGGCCAATGTCTATGAAAGACTGGATTGACCGATTAGATGCTTTTTTAAAGTTTAATGAATATGAAATACTAGAAAATCTGGGGGAAGTATCTGCAGAAGTAGCAAAACAAATAGTTACCAGAGAATTTGAAAAATTTAGGAAAATACAAGATGCCCATTATGTTTCAGATTTCGACCAAAAGGTGAGGAAATACTTAAAAAATAACAATGGAAATACTTAAAAAAAAAAATAAATTTAATGAACCTTAAGGGTTAAAATAAATTTAAATATAAGCCTGTAAATGAAATCATTATGTTAAAATTTTGAGAGCGGCGTTTCAATGATTGCAAATCCTGTGATAAAAAGTTTATGACCTTTGTATATATAAAAAAAAATTTAAGAGTATCATATTCCTCTAAAAAACACATCTAAATCATTTTACAATATTAAAAATCTTAATAATATTACTTGTAGTATTCACATCATCTCTAATTTTATTTAATCGTCCTGTAAAATAAGGGAATAATAAAAGAATGTTCAAATGACCGATGGGTGAATATATACACTGTTTAAGGGACTATTTTTTTCAATTTAAAGATTATAAGATTTTTACCCCTAATTTTTTATGTGCTATTATTTTTTGACTTTTATTATTATTTTACTGGTTTTTAGCTAAAGTGTAATAAGAAGTTAAAACTTCGTAGTATTACGATTTGACAGGTTTTCCTTCTAAAGTTAATAATAAAAATGTTTTAAAAAGTATTATATATTTGTTGAAGCAACCATCAATTATTGAAGTAACTGGTCTTTTTAATCCAGGGGGTGATAAGGAGCATAATAGGATTAAAGTGTAGGAATGTAATATTTATTTTGAGTGAACAGTTCCAATTTTCACTAAAAAATCTATTTTTGATAAAAAAACCTCAAATAAAGGGGGATTAATTACTAAAAAAACCTTTTTACAGGAGAAAAAGATAAAATGAAAAATTATAAATTAACAGGGGTTGAATAAGCCATGAACACCAAAACACCTGTTATATTAGTTTTAACTTTGGTTTTTGCGTTGATTGCTTGTGGAGCAGCATCCGCAGCCGACACCAACGTCAGTGTGGCTGATGTTCAGGTGCCATTTGTTGAAAATCAGGGCCAGACTGACTCCTCAGTAAACTACTATGCCGACACTTATTATGGAACGGCGTATATAACGGAAGATGGAATAACACACTCGGTTACCATGGACAACACCGCCAGCGTGGCACTGCAGGAACAATTCCTGGATGAAAACAGCCAGCCAGTAGCAACCAATCCCTCAGGTGAAGAACAATCCCAGACACAGGTGAACTACTTCATCGGCAACGACCAGAGACAGTGGCAGACCAACCTCTCCACCTACAATCAGGTCAACTTTGGAGAACTCTACCCCGGAATCACCGTAAAAGCCAGGGCACTTGGAGGTAACGTAGAAAAATTATTCTACATACAACCAGGTAGTAATGTAGACGATATTTTAGTACAGATACTCGGGGCCAACAGCCTGGAAATCCTGGAAGACGGCACCCTGGCTATCAAAACCGACGCCGGTATAATCTACATGGCTGCACCCAAAGCATACCAAGGCTATGAGTCAGTGAATGTGGCCTACCGACTCCTCACGAATAACACCTACGGATTCACTGCAGGAAATTATGACTACAGTAAAGAATTGATCATAGATCCTACCTTAGAATACAGCACGTATCTGGGAGGAAGTGGCAATACTGATTATGGGTATGGTATTGCAATAGATAGCTCAAATAATGTATATATCACAGGGTACACGAATTCTGCAAACTTCCCCACCACCACAGGAGTATTCCAAACAAATAACTCCGGCGGAACTGATGTCTTTGTGACCAAACTGAACCCATCAGGAACCGGTCTAATATACAGCACCTACCTCGGAGGAAGTAGCAACGAAAACGCATGGAGTATTGCAGTAGACAGCAGTGGTAACGCCTATGTCACCGGT
>MVQZ01000311.1 GCA_002067565.1 Methanobacterium sp. PtaU1.Bin242
ATAGCAAATACTGAGATGATTATGATAATTATGGCTGGAGAAAGTATATAAAATGCACCAGAAAATATTTCAAACCATTTATAAACAACTCACGCCATTCATCAAAATCAGGAAGTTCATCTAATTCTGCAATGGAAGCCTGTATGATTCTTAACAAATATCCGCCAGCAAAAAGTCCGATTAACCAGGCAATAAAACTAAAAATTAATCTGGATGCATCATGAATCCCTATATACACAGGAATACTGCTCAAAACCGCAGATATTAAAAATACCAATCCCAGTAAAAAAAATCTATTCCATCCTGATAAAGGATACTTAACTGCATCTGTTACAACTTTACCAATATCCATGATGATGCACCACCCCTTAACTTATAAAAACCAATATCCAGTAATTATTTTTGTTTTTATATAATTATTAATTTATCGATAAACTCACATTATAAAATAAAAATCAAAAAGCCCTCTTTATACAATTTCTAATAGGAATATAGGTTTTTATCTTCTTATTTAGATAGATGGGAAAATTTTTTAATAAATGGGAGATAAACAGTATGATATGGGATATTAAACCATTCATCCATACCCAAAGAACAGGGGATGGAAATGCACATTAGTACCAAATAAGAATATCTTGATTTATATGTTATCTCAGATAGTAATTTACCCTGCAGCTGCTTTATTTAATTCCAGAGAGACTTATTTCAACTCCGCATTGGTGGAAAGACTCTAGAAACTTGGTTATAAAACAAAATTTCACCAGAGAGATGGGTTTGAATTTGGAAGATTAAAAGATGTACTTCAGGGGAAGTTTCCTCCAGATCAGATAAGTTCTGCAGTTTTAAAGTTGATATATTTCCGGGATATGGGTGTATTTATTCCGGGAAGTGATGTAATTCTGGCCAATCTTAATGAACCAGATGATGGTGTAGTGGTTGGAGCATCATATGCCAAATTAATGGTGAAATTTGTAATTGGACTTAGAACAGATGTTAGAACCATATGGCAGTTTAGATGATGACTTTGGAGGTATGCATTTTTTCCCGGTTTAGAGTCCCACAGATTCATCTCTCATTATCTGCCCTCCCGTACTCCAAAGAGCGGAAGCGAGATGGATTCACTTACTTTAAAGATAGATAAAGCAATACAGGAAGCTGATATAATCCATCATGAATCAATACCGGATTATGTAAGGGATAATCCCAATCTAATGCTGGTTTTAGAAGGGGCAGAATTATTGTTTCATGGAATCCGTGATATCCATTCTACTAAGAGTCTGGATAAAATTGCCTCCAGGTATGTTAAGAATAAAAAGAGATTGGAAAAAATTACGCCGAAGAGATAAATTGAATGGCATCCTCTAATTCTTTTTTTTATCTTCATTTTGAGTTTAAATGGGATTAATATCCTAATTGTAGTTTAGAAGACATAAATACTTTATTTGAAGTTTAAAAGCCGTAACATCATCATGGTGAAATATTCATGCTGTCTTTGGGAAAAGGAGAGAACATTTGGGGCAAAGATGCCAGAGTTCCTCTCTACAGCATGATTTAATGTGGTGACTCTCCATGATACTGCGACAGTTAGGACACTCCTGGAAATCTTTATTATTTTCCTGTTTTTTTATTTCAATGTCCTCCATAATATTCTTGGTATATTTATACCATTTTAAAAAACTCTTTTTTGGTATGATCACCAGTTCTTTTTCTTCAGGCTTTTTAAAATCTTTATATTCTGTTTTTTCTATTGATTTTATATAGGTCATGGATTAGCCCCCTCTTTATATAAATGTTTATGATCTAGTAGTTTGGTGAGGGTTGTCCGAGAGCATCAGAGAAGTAAAAATTAATAATAAAAAGATCCATTATTTTCTTATTATATAGGGTAATTGGTGTTTTAGCTAAAATAAGTCATAAAAAGCCAGACAAAAATAAACTAATGGCTGGAATGATTAAAGAGAACAAAAAATTGCCTTAGTGGTGATGTTTTTCGTGTTTTTTTACTTTTCTTATACTTATCTCTAAAAATTCGCCTACATCAACATCAGCAACTTCTAAAAGAACTTCGGGTATGGTAATCTGATTTTCTGTCCTTTTAACTATGGAAGAGTAGCCCTGCATATGATGTCTATGATGTCCTGCATGAAGATGCCTGTGATGTCTTTTCGGACAGTCACAATCCTTTTTTTCACACATATTAACAACACCTCCTCTTAAACTTCTGTTTATTATTATGTGATTAAAAAGATAATTATTTTTCATAAAAACAGACATAAAAAAAAGATTTAAAAAAATTGTTAATTTCCCATTCTGCCCAATAAAATTCCGCCGGTTCCGGTTAAAATTGCCATGGCCAATGGAATCAATGGTGTTCCTGTCCCTTGCAGAGGTATTGTGTTATTATTGGTATTTGCAGCTGCTATGGGTTGTGTGATTGTTGTATTGGAGGGGGTTAGAGGTGTGTCGGAGGGTGGTGTGATATCGTCAGGTAGCGGGGCAGTAGATATGGGTGGTATATTAGCAGCCCATACAATTAATTTAGCGATAAGACCAGGAGATTTAGGTTCCAGTTCAGGATGTGGTCCCATTAAAACGCTCCTACCCTGACCATAATAGTCAGCAACTATGGCAGCCATGCCACTGGAGATAATAACCTTTCCTGTGGAAATGGTGATTCCATCATAGGTTGCCAGGACCAGGGCATTACCACTGGCAGTCATGGCCGGTCCGTTCCAGTACAGAGTGGTTACTGGATCATCTTGGCCCAAAATTTGCTTACCTGCGGCGGTTATGGTTATGGTAGTGTTTATCTCGCTGTAGGGTTGTATGCAGGTAATGTTGGGTGCTATTCCCCAACCATAGTAACAATTTTCAGTATATTTGGCCCCGGCAAATGCACCAGCACATATTCCCAGATAACCCTTACCACCGGAGATGAAATTTTTAATGGCTGCAGCATCAATGCTGTCTATGGTCTTGCCATCGTAATTTATGATGTAATCATTACCACCAGGCATGACTAGTAGATCATAAGAACTAAGCACTGTTGAGTCGATGGTTTTAGATGTGCTGTAGGTGAACTTGTAGCCTGGAACTAAATTTCCGCTGTTAGCAGAATCTAAAACTGATTCTATTCCGGCGACAGAGTCATTTGCTACTTTATCTCCATTGTAGATCAATATTTTTATGGTTTGGGTTGCTGTATCTGACCCTTCCATGGTATTATTGCTGATTAAAGAAGTAGATGTTATATCATCTGCTGCAGCAGAAAAAGCAGTGCCGGAAGAGATAATTAAACCTACTACTAATAAGAAGGTTATCAAAACTTTTCTTTTATAAGAACTCATTCTACTTCCTCCAAACTTAATATAAACTTTATTATTTGTATTATATTAATAATTTTAAATTATATATTAATGATATTATATTAATGAAATTTTTAGTTATGATATAAATAAATAATCCTGTCCTTATGATATGGATATGATACTATTATTTCCCTTTTTCAGATATATTTACTGTCTTATTTAGTTTTTGATTCTTTTTTTCTATGTTTTTGAGTTGTTTTTTGAGATTTGGATGTTTTAATTCAGATTCAAGAATATTTCCTTTCTCAAATATCTTACTGTTGAAGTAAAATATCTTATGCATAACCTCAGAAGTGCCTTTTTGGATGTCCTTCAATTTATCCCGTGGCCCCTTTAACAGAACATTTTCATCCCCATAATTTGATCGGGATTCTCTTTCAACAATTTCCATCTTCTTAAGCTCAGCCTCATGAGCAAGAAATTGATTAACATTTTTAGGCCCCTTTCCGGTCCTTCTTCGCCGTATAAATACTGCTATAATAATAACAACAACCATTATTACTGCTATTATTATATAAAGCAGATTTTGTTCAACAACCATATTAATAACCCATCAAATATTTATTCAAATTTTCAGATTTTAAATTGACGCATTTTAAAAAAATATGCTATCAGTTATGATTTAGAGTTATTTAAATAATTAAAAAGATTCAAACAAATTTCTCAGGAATTAGGGAGGGATTATATTAAATCTTTTTTTAAGATTTATTAATATTATTAATACCATTATCAACACAGCATTTTATATAGGTTGCCATTTACATCTTTTTATTATAATCAGATAGCGTAATTATGACAATTGCAGGATATTCAAATGGAAATTATGGGATTGGCATCCATCCAACTTATAAATTTTCCTTTCCTACATTGAGGGCATTTTATTTCTTCAATATCCCTATCGTCGAATAATAATTTGGTATTACCACATACGGGGCATTCAATTTTCTCTCTTTTTTCGCATTCATCTATAGGTTCCGGAGTTCGCCTCCATACTTCCAGACTCTCTTTGGTGGGTTTTCTGAATTCCACTATTATTGCCTCGAATATAGCATCGCATTTGTTGCAGTAGAAGATACCGCAAAGACCACTGATACCTCTTTCCTCTGCTTCCTTTGAAGTTGGGCCGGGATGGCCATATGGTTTTCTTTTTCCCTCTTTATCTCTGTAAAATTCCCATGGTCCCTGTGTATTTACGGTATAACCACAATTATCACATTCATGACTATACCATGCACCCAATTCTATCATCCTCCTCAATTGATAAAACTAGTTAGTATTATGTACTTTATTGGTTAAATTTTATTGGGTCTAACCTGATCCTGGCATCAATTAAGAATGATAAAATAAATAGGGTTAAATAATAGCTAACTCGCCTGCAGAGGTTATCTCTAACCGACTGCGATGAATAAAGCCCATATCTCTTAATTCCCGTATATGATTGTAGGTCATGCCTCTGCTTATACCCACTTTAATTGCCAGATTCTTTACTGAGGATTCATTTTTCCCCAGTTCTTCGAGAATTAGTCTTTTGGTGGGTGATATTCCAAAACTAAGTATGGGCAGGTCTATGATTTCCCTGTCTTCTTCTGTGACGTAGACTATTTTCTCCACTTCCTCATGGCGGGAATAACATCCGAAAAGAGCTCCCAGGGCTTGTGGTTTCCGTCCTCCGCTGATGTTTATGATGATTTTTCTTCCTTGCGCTGCTTCTTTTTCTATGGCTTCAGCGGTGTCCTGTGCTATTTGTACCACATCATATATGCTGGTGATCTGGGCTTCCACCGCCATTACCCGGCCCACTGTTTCTTTAAGCATGCGTTCTGCTTCCAGTTTTTTTTCGGGCGAGTCTTCTTCCCTCAGTAAAATAAGTTTTTTCGGGGTGAAATGGGTGATGCAGGCCATCACAGGCTCCAAGGAATAGATGGTTGATATCAGGGTGGTCTCCATAGGGGATCACTTTCCAATATTAAACATGTTTCTGTATAGAATTAACATATTTTTTTATTGGTTTATTCTTATATTTTAACCTTTATATATTTTTGTTTTTGTTATTAAGTTGAATTTTATGTTTTTCTTTTAATTTTTCACCTGATAAACCACATTGATCTTTTTTGTTGAAATTTCACTGGTTTATCCATAATTTTTATCTATAAATACTGTAAAAAAAATAATTGTATATAAAGAACATTAACATTTATAAAATAAGTTATATTTTACATTTATTACCATTAGATATAATGGTAAACATTTTTTTTAACCCTTCAGTGATGAAGAACTTCACAATAAAATTAAAATAATTTTAAAGGATAAATAAGATAAGGTTGAAATAAGGATGTAAACATTATTTTTGTTTATCGTTTGTTCATTTCGATCAATATCTCATTTGATACTTTCAGGAATTTTCCCACTATATCCCTGTACTTTTCTTCTCGCTTTTTTAAATTCTCTTCTATTTTTTTACGCTCGGTAATATCGATAAAGCTTTCAAGAAGATATTCACGTCCGTTTAAATTAATGGGAACCACACTTTTTATGATTGGTATTTCCCTGCCATTTACATCTAAAAGAACCCTTTCTGATTGGTCAACAGTCTGATTGAGATCTACTATGGGGCATTGACCTTGCTCAGCTGGACAGATAAATTTATGGCATAGCTGCCCCTCAATTTCATCCTTGGAAGCCCCTATAAGCTGGGCAGCCATATCATTTACATTGACTATTAGCTGATCATTTTTATCTATTAAAATAATTCCAGTTTGTATGGTGGATAAAATAGTTTCAAGATAAGCATCTTTCTCTTTAAGAGCTTCTTTTACTTTTCTGCATTGGCTTTCTGATTCTTCTAATTCTTTAACTCTATAATTAAGCACATCAATTTCATCTAGAAGCTGTTTTTTGGTTTTATCTTCCTGGTTCATAAGAAATCCCCTTTTAGGGAGGTTAAGTTTCATAAATAGTGTTCATAAGTTCTATTGCAATTGACTCTGCATATGAATCCTTTAAACTTCGGAATATTTCAATAGCCTTCCTAAAATTAAAGTTTATATTTTCTATATCTCCCAGTACAAAAGACACCACTCCAATGAAAAGATGGGATATGGCCTCTCCTTGGGGATAATTAATTTCAACAAAAATATTTAAAGCATTATTAAAATATTCCATGGATTTTTTAGTGATTTTTTTTCCTAAAGTTTTATCCCCCATAATTAAAAGCAATATTCCCTGGCTTTTTTTATCCCCCAGATCACTTGCCAGATCATATGCCTCCTTTACGCTTTCTAAGGACTTTTCAGTTTTAAGATAAGAGCTGTAAGCACCGGATTCTTCCAGTAGATTTATGACTTCATCTAACTTTTCAAAGATCTGATCAAAGTCATCCTCGGTTTTTATTTCAGCATCAGATGGAATTTCTACTTCTTCAACCTCTTCCACCTTATCATCAGTGGGCATGACTTGAGTTCCACTTAATTCCGCTTCCAGATCCTTGATTTTATTTAAAACATCGTCTTTAAAGCTAGAGTCTGTTGACGAGTATAATTCCATACATTCCCTATAACATTTAAGGGCGTTTCCTTTTTCACCGATATTCAGATATATATCTCCAATTAGAGATAAAACATCGGCCAATTTTTCTTCAAACCCCAGTTCTTCATAAATATTACGGGCTTTTTTGAGAGATTCCAATGCATCATCTATATCATCATCTTCAAAACTCAAAACGGCTATTTGAATGAGAATTTCAGCTTCATATTCCTGATATTCCCACAGCAACTGCCTGTAATCCTGAATGGAATAAACCTCTTCTTTTTGGAATCTGTCAAATACTCCCAGAAGTAATAACTCATTCATCATATTATTCTTCCCTTTATGTTATGAAAATTATTTAACGGATATAATATTCTAATTTCTTTTATAATCAATTTTTAACTAGATTATAACTGATTAAATATTTTTTTTATCTTTATTTTTTAACAACTTAATCTTATTGTTCCTTATGGATTATCTTTAACTCTCTATATTCTTCCAACCACAATTCCGTTATCTGTAATTTCATAAGTAGATTTCACCCTTCTGATCTCACTAATATCCTCAGGAATACTTTCGATGTGAATATTTTCTCCGTCTAATTTAACTGTGGTGTGGAAAAGTGATTTCATCATTAATTCACTATCTGGATTAACAATACCCTCAGTATAGGTAACTATACCCGTACCACCAGCTTCATTAATACGCCTTAAATAGGCCTTTAAAAGTCTTAAAATCATCTGTTCTGGATTAAATGCTAATAGTGTGGTAAGGGAATCCAGAGCAGATCTGTATTGATCAGCCTTTTTGTACACAAATCTGGTTCCGATACCCACTTTAACCATCAGATCAGCAGGGTTATTTATAGAAGATAATTTGAAGGTGTTAGTGTCCTCTAAGTTAACACCAGAAAGTTTTGATATTCCATCAATCACATAAAGTGTCTGGTTTTGTATGTAGTTCTGTATGAACCACTGGAAATCCATCATGTTACTTTGAAGCTGTTTTATCCCATGATCTGTCGTTATATAAAGACCGGGTTCCTGATTTAAAAGTCCTTTATATATGAACTGGTTGCTGAATATTGTTTTCCCTGTTTTTGGAGGGCCATAAATCAGTAAGTTGGTGTTTACTGGAATTCCACCAGTTCCTTCATCTGAAATTGTCAAATCGTCATATCCCGGAATTCCTGATTCAATAAACTTCATATATTACACCTTTATAAATAATCCAGATTATATGTCTTATAAAC
>MVQZ01000312.1 GCA_002067565.1 Methanobacterium sp. PtaU1.Bin242
TGCTTCAGAGCCGGTGTTGTTGGCTCCGTTATAACCGAGAAGAAGAATTTTTGGACGATCCTGAGAAGATTTCCTGTAATTTTCATCCTTTTTTTGGATTTTCATGCTATTTAATGTCATATCCCTATCCTGAGTATTACCTTTTGTCCACCTAACCTCACAATTATAATAATATATTATTCCACATACACCTTAACTTTGGTCTGGTTTTCCTCATCTATTACATCGACAATTTTACCTTCAGCACCGTTTTTAACCGCCTCTAAAATTTCCTCAATGTTGATTTTTTCCAGGCCAGATTCCTTTAATTTAGGATCATAAGTTTTTGCTAATTTCAATCCCACATTAACCAGAGATATAGGTATGTTCACTGTGACCTTGGGTTGGTCCTCCATGGTTTTTACCCGAACTTTCAACCATTTAACATCTTTTTTAGGTGTAATTTCCTGTCTGTTCCTTTCAAGGGCAGCAAGCAGCTCCATTGCTTCAGATGCATTTATTTTTCCATCTTCTACCATCTCTAAAATTTGCAATCTCTCTTCAGATACATTATTAGACATTTTTCAATCCCCCCTATTACTCATTTAATAGCTTTAAAGCCTCATCTTTGCTGATTTCTCCCTTACTAAGCTTTTCTAAAACCTCTTTTTGATCGACAACTGGTTTTCCAAGCTTGTATCCCAGGGTATAAATCACTTCATCCAGTTTGTTCCTTACTGTAGGATAGGATATCCCTAATTCCTTTTCTATTTCCTTAATATTGCCTCTATTTTTGATAAACACTTCAATGAAGTATTTTTGTTCATCATTCAATCTACAAAACTTGCAGAGTTCAAATTGACCTCGTATAACTGTTTCACAGTTTCTGCAGTATATCTCTGTGATTTTTGTTTCGCTATTACAAATAGGACAGCTTCCCGGTACTTCATGTTTCATCCTGTCAACTCCCTTTATATTGTGTAGATTTTCACCACTACTTTCTCCTCATTTTCATCATAAGTTTCGATATCCACCATTTCAAAAGGTTCCTCTTCCTCCAGATGCTCCAGGATATGGGCAATGTCTTCTGATGTTATATTTTTTAAAATAGAATCCCAGTTTTCATATTCGCTGGAGGTGGGCATCCAGTCAGATCTCATTTTAGATGGACAGCATTTGAGTACCACTTTTGAAATCCATCGCAGGGTGGAGAAACGTAATGCTGGAATTGGAAATGAGAACCTGGCTGTTTTAACGTATATTTTCAATTTTTTAGCTTTTATTTTTCCTCCCAAAATTTTTTCAGCCACAGTTTTTTTAGTGGTTATTTAAAAATTTAATTTATACTATATAAAATTATTGATTATTTTAATTTATACCTCAATAATGTAAATATTGAAATTAATATTTTTAATATAAATTTTTTTTAAAATAATTTTTTTATCTGACTTTATGTTTTTTCATCACCAGGTCCCATATCCCTCATCATGAAAAAAGCCACCTTCAACATTATTCCAGTTAAAATTTTGGTGAGGATTCCTATTCTAGCAGGGACATAGTATTCTTTTTTCTGGTAAAATCGATGATCCGCTGGCATATATTCTTTAACATTCTCCGATACAGTTTGGAAAATGCGGAAGTTCATGTAATCTTTAAACCCCACTTTCATTTTACCAGATTTCTCTTTATGAAGGGATTTATCAAATTTATCTGCTGATTTTTCCAGTTTCTTGGTGTTTTTCTTCTTTAAACCGGGGGTGGGTGGCCATGGCGCGGTTATAAGGCCACATTTATCGGTAACTTCATATCCCCATGCTTCAGCTGTCATTTCCATATAATTCAGGGTTTCTTTAAGCCCAATACCTCCTGTGGTGGATAGAACCAGTGCTTTCTTACCATGGTAGGCTGGGCGGTGGCAGAGATAGGCCAAACGGTCAATGAAGTTTTTAAGAAGTGCTGTAATGTTTATAACATAGACTGGTGATACCATCACCAAGCCATCTGCTTCTTCCATTTTATCCTGGATCGTCTTGCGATCATCTTTTAATGGACAGAATTTAATTCCTCTTGTTATGCAGTTGAAACAGCCTTTACAAGCTTCGAGATTGGCATCTTTAAGGAACAGGTATTCAAATTCATAATCACCCTTCTTTTTCATCTCATTTTCCAGCTTTTTTGCAGCTTGATAACTGTTACCCCTCTTTTTAGGGCTTCCAATGATGACTAGAATTTTCATATTATCCTCTCCACTTTTGATTTAATATGATTATAATCTCTTTTATTAAAGCTGCATTCTCGCATACAGATGGTACAGCCATGACATAAATCTTTTATAATTTTTGTTATTAGATCTCCGGCTTCATAAGATCCTACTTCAATAATAGCGTTTCCCGGACACTTTTTGATGCAGTTACTACATTTTTGGCAAAAGTCAGGTATCCAGGAATGGACATTTTCATTGGCGAATGTTAAATTTTCAATGCTGGTGAATATGGCAGAAATTCTCTGTCTAGGTCCGAATTCGGGGGTTATAAGCATGCCATGTCTCCCCATATATCCTAAACCAGCCTGCTGAGCTAGTTGTGGATAGATTACAAATCCTCCTGCCGGATGACTGGCCTGGGCTGCAAAACCGTTTTCTCTTAAAAATTCAGCCAGTTGATTGGTCTTTTTTCCCAATTCATCATAGGTTGTAACGCTCATGGACTGGGTATCATCACTGGGGGCTTTATCAATGGCGGGTTTATCCATTTCCATGATGAATATAATTGCATTTTCAAATAAAACTGATTTATCCCTGAATATTAATTCTGGAGGGATTTTAACGTATTTTATTTTATCTATCCCTAAAGAAAGAGCATATTCCTCAAATCTATGAATAAAATCAGCATCTGCACTAAACTGGGGTTTTTCTGGATTGTTTTTTAAGGATTTCACTGAATTTTCCATATTTTTCGCAATTGAAAGCTGTTTGGGAAGGGTTCGGAGAGTTATTTTCAGTTTGTCTGGCATGATTTTTTTCGGTGAATTTGGAGCTGCCTTTATAGAACCTTCCTCTCCATTTATGGAATTTTCCATTTTATTAATTTTATTCAGCCGGTAATTCGCGTATTTAGATTTTATTCCACTTATCATTCTATTTCTCTCCTGATGGTGTTTAAGAAGTGTTTGACATGGTTAGAAATCTTCTCTTCAACAACATCGATGGGTGTACCTTCACATCTCGAGAGCATATATTCCAGAAATAGGGAGTAAATAGGGTACTGAAATTCTACAGAGAGGATTTTGGGGTTGATGGGTTTAATCAACTTGCTTTCAAGCATTTTTTGCAGTACTTTTTCTGTGAACTGATGTGGTTCTTTAAGTAGATTATATAGAATGATTTTTCTTGCTCTTTTATCCCGGAACTGTTCATTAGAACAGATCCTGAATATTTGTTCCATTTTCGGTGTTTTTAGAATATTCAGGGTACGATTAACCCTCTCACGGAAAATGTCAGGGGTTATTTTATCCAGATTTCCTGCTTCCGGTGGTCTCATTTTCATCATTTCTTTCTCAAAGTAGGCGAAGATGGCATCCAGTATGGCATCTTTACTGGGATAATGATTGTAGATGGAACTTTCCCTTATCCCCACTTCTCGGGCTATTTCGCGTATTGAAACTGCGTTATAGCCTTTTTTTGAGAAAAGGTCGATGGATACGTCGAATATTCTTTCTTTAGTGCTTGGGGTTGGAGATTTCATATTTGATACCTTTTTTTTAACTTCCATATTGATGCCTTTTAACTAACGTTCGTTAGCTTCTTGATTATGACCTTTGATCTTTTTAGTATATAAAGCTAACGTTCGTTCGTGTTACTATGCACATAACTTTGTAGTAATATAAATCAATAAAGCTATTGCAACTGAGTACAAGAAAAAGAAGTCAAAAATTAATTCATCTAAAATAAGCATGGAGAATTGTTGTAAGACTTAAAATGTGGTGAAATGGTGATTAAAAAAATTCTAAGTAATGTTAAGTTTTTATAAAAATAAAAGAAGGAAAAAAAAATAAATGGATTTTTTATCGGAGTTTGCCGTAGATTGCTCCGCCGATTATGCTCAGTAATCCAAGGGCAGCTAATGCTAGTGGTGAGCCGGTGGCCTGCATTGGCACGGTTGCTCCGTGGCAAGGATGTGGGCAGGGTACTGATTGGAAGGTGTAGCTGTCACTGTCCAGTATTTCATATTGTTCAGTGTATTCATCCCATCCTACTAAGTCTGCTGTTACAGTTATTGGTCCTATATCGGTTACAGTGCCTTTAACAGTTAGTATTGCTGCTTCACCTGGCCACATGTCATTGTCTTCCACGGCCCATCCTACCCACCATTCCCATGTTTGATGAATATCGCACCATTCGAAAAATGGATCTAATGGATCGTTGTTGTATGTATCATAGGTTCCATCATCATAGTAATAGGTCATTATAGCTGTTGCTGGATCAATATCTAAACCAGTTTCAGGATCTATATATATTGGCACGTATGGATCTTCGATATCTAATTCTCCGGTGTTGTTTACATCTACTGCAACAGTTACATTCTCACCAAGGCAGGCTATTTCTACAGGATTACCATTTCCGTCAAGGACAACTGTTTCCACCTCTTGTGCGGAAACTGCTCCAGCAAAAACCATGCTAAAGGTAATCATCAGTAAAAACAGAGTTGCTTGTTTTCGCATATCTTTTCACCTCTTCTGATTGGTTAAATATCAAAATGCCGAACTAAACCATTTTTTTGTCTCTGCAAATTATATTTTCCTGAATCTTCCATATTTTACGAATATTCTCTGATATTCTAGAAAAGTTGAATTATCACTTGATAATAGGCGTTCATTATTATTTTTTATATTAACCATCATATAATAATATTACTTACATTCATTGAAGATTTACTTGTTTTTCTCTATGAATTTGGATCTCATCAAAAAAGAACCTCCATAAAAATCAATTAAGGAGTGTAAATAAACGCTTTAACAGAAATTAAAAATTAAATCAAAGAAAAACTTAGTTAACATATTAATATTGATTTATTTTGAATAATAACACCTGAAAGGTATTAAATTCTTAATAGTAAATTATTAATTATTGTGATTAGAAATAATTACAATAAATTAAGAACTGATCTTGTACTATGGGAGGTTAGATAATAATGGGAAAAAAGGCCTTTTTTTTAATAATTAGTCTTTTAGTTATTTTTTTAGGAATTAATGCAACAGCAGCAGCCAGCCCGGACAGATGGGGTTCAAATGTTAACTCTGGCAATGATCAAAGCAGCTTATTAGCAGTTTCGGGCAATAGTTCGTCTGCATATGAAGAACCAGAATATGTGCCAGATCAAGTCATAGTACAGTTTAATCCAACTTCTTCCAGTAATGAACAACTGCAGAGTCAGGTTTATCATAGAATATCTGACCAGACAGGATTGAACATTCAAATAGCGGATGAATCCAGAATAACCCCTGGTTTAGAACTGGTAGAAATAGCAAACTGCAAAAATCTGGCGAAAACTATTGAAATCTTCCAAAATCAGCCGGAGATCCTTTATGCGGAAAAAAACTACATACTAGAGATCCAAACGATACCAGATGATACATATTATGGAGAACTTTGGGGATTGAATAACACCGGAAAAAAGGATCACAGTGGAAATACCGGTAAAAAGGGTGCGGATATAAGTGCACAAAAGGCATGGGACATCACCACCGGATCTGAAAACATCATAGTAGCGGTGATTGACAGTGGCGTGGACATAACACATCCCGATCTAATAAA
>MVQZ01000313.1 GCA_002067565.1 Methanobacterium sp. PtaU1.Bin242
CTCCATAGGGGCCCTTAAACACAGCCGAAACAGCTTCATGCTGGGGGATATTCTTTATTTTTATATCATCTTCAGCTTTTAATTCTCCAATAAAGGCTGCCCCAACTTCCCATTCAAGTTCTTCCTCAGATACTTCCATGGGACTATTGTAGTATACCCCATAGACTGGCATCTGAATTTCCACGTTTTTAGCCATTAACCATCCCACTACCTTACCCAGAGTCTCCGGGATCTGCTGGTAACTGCCAATTATTGGGAGAAAAGCCGCCTGGTATTGGGGGATGGTTTTTATTTCGATTTTCATGCTTAACACTTCCAACAATTTATTCGTTTTTGTGTAATTATTATGAGGGTATATGAATATGACATTTTTCCTAGAGCATATGCAAAGTAATAGACTAATTTACACTGTTAATTTATAACATGATATTGGGGGATTGATGAATAACTCAAACCAATGATTTTTATAGCTAAAAAAGAAACATCAGATTATGTCTGATCAATCTAATTCCATTAATTTATGGATGACCACCAGTCGTATTGAAACTCTGGTGGATGGTATATTTGCCATTGCCATGACACTCCTGGTTTTAAGTATAGGAATTCCAGATATTTCAAGTTCTCTCTCCGAATCTGCTTTTCAGCAACAGTTATGGGCATTATGGCCTAAATTATTTACTTATGCTCTCTCTTTCTTTATTCTGTCTGGTTTTTGGAGGATGAACCACCAGCAGTTTTACTTTATTAAACGTTCCAATCCCGCTTTGATAACCATAAACGTCTTTTTGCTACTTTTTATAGCCCTTGTGCCATTTTCCACAGAAATATTAGGGGAATATGGTAATTATTTCACATCCAATGTAATCTTCCAGTTGAACATGTTCTTTGCAGGTGTTTTATTTTACATCAACTGGCAGTATGCTGTTTGGAAAGGTTTAGTGGATGAAAATATAAACGAAAAAACAATCACTTTTATGAAGAGAACCAACCTGATTTTGCCCATCGTATCACTTTTAGCTCTGGGAGTATCTTATTATGTCTATGCATGGAGTAATCTGATTTACCTAGCATCTCCTGTTTTGAAGAAAATAATTGAAAAGAAATATTCAACAATTTAACAGGTGAAAATTCTTTTTAGACTATTTTTACAACATAATTAATAAAAAATAGTTTTATTTTTCTACAACACATCCCAATTAATATCTCAAAAAAAAGATTTCAATAGAAAATAATAAAAATTCTATAAACTAGAATATGTATATGAAAGATAATAAAACTTGCCCACTTCCCCCTAAAGGAAGTGAAAAACCGTGGGAGAGACATTTACTTCACATTATAACCATTATACTGATTATTGCTGGTTTGTATAATATCTTTTTATCTGAATTATTTTTTGGAATACTAATCTTGCTGGCCCTGGCCATTCTTTATCTGCCCGGATTTTTCACTGGCAACCGAATTTGTGTGATCCCCACTGAAATTCGGATTCTGATTCTGGTGGTGGTGTTTTTTGAACTGGTGGTTGGTGATGCTTTAAGCGCCTATTCTTACATACCCTTGTACGATAAATTCATGCACACCCTAATCCCTGCCATTCTGGGATTGATGGGGATGATGTTCATATACACTGCCTACGCCTATGGTTATCTTAAGGCCTCATTAAAGATGATGTTTATTTTAATTATTCTGGTGGTCATGGGACTGGGAGCTATGCTGGAGATGTCAGAGTACTTCTATGACCATGTTTTATATCCGATCATAGGAGTTTATCTACCTACAGGCCTCACTCAGGGATCTATGCTGGAGACTCCCCTGGCAGATACCATGAACGATCTTTTAACTGATCTCTTGGGTGGGATTTTTGGAGCGGCCCTGGGAGTTTGGTTTATCAGAAAGGCTGAAAAAAGTGGTGATCATCATCTTTTTGATGAAATAGCAGGACTAGAGGGTATTAAAAATGATAAAAATAACTGATATTACTCTAAAAAAACTGATATTTACTCTATACTTTCATCATTGATATATTTAATCCACATTTTCATCCTGCACTGATACACAAAAGCGGCAAAGGGCGCTGGGATTTTTCATCTGCCTGGCCTTAACCGGACATAGATACTTGCCATTCACTCGTTTTAAGGTGAACCCACCGGGGAATTTGGTTCCCACAGGATGTATGGATTCTTCTCGGATAAATGTGGTGTAAAGAGCTATGACTCTGGCTATTTTTAAAAAACATAACTCTTCCCTGCTTTCTGCTTCTTCCCGCTGTTTTTTTAAAACTTCTAAAAATTCCTGAAGCTTTCTAACATTAACATAACCTTCATAATTCTTTTTATCATCTTTAACATCCTTTAATCTGGCAAAAAAGGCTTTGGAAAATCTTTCAATGTATTCCTCCCTGTAAGGGGACTGCATGTAACGAGCATCCCTTCTTAAAAAACTGGTGGCCAGCATGATTTTATCGATATCAATTTCATTGGCCTCCCTCTTTATAACTTCTAAAAGAGTATCTCTGGCTATTTTAGAGCTGAAATCAAGATTATCAATTCTTAGCAACATTTATGACCTCATGATATCTTATGAAAGGATATTATATTACAACCTTGCCAATTCTTGATATTAATATTTAACAACTCCATTTAATGATATTATATTTGACAACCCCATTTAATGGTATTATATTTAGCAACCCCATTTAATCTATGCGGATATTATGACTATTATTATAAATATTTCATTATACTCTGTATTGTTAAGTTTTCTCCTCAAATCAGGCTGTGATTCATTTAGATGATCAATACCCATTCCAGACAACATTAACCAATAGAACACCAGTAATTAAGTTTGCCAGAAACCATCCAATCTTTGTAGATGTGTTTCTGTATTTATAACCGGCTTTTTCCTGGTTACGGCTTCAGAACCAGAATCTGATGCTGTGATAGATCATTATCACCCCTGGAAACCAGGCCAACTTGAAACTCCAGGGTGCGCTGAAAATAAGTACCACCCCTACCAAACCATAAATCCGTCCAATTGTCACATCAGCAACCGCCATCCCCTCTTCATATGCCCGGTACTCTGGAACAATCCCTTCCTCAGCAATACCGATCCTTTCAACTAACTTCCAGTTGACAAGGCTGATCAATTGACCTATAAAGTGAAAAACAAACAACCACAAGAACTAACAACCCTATTATGATGTGGGTAGAAAGAAATAGTGTTTCATCCTCATCATACCTCCATTCAACCAATAATCTAATGAATCTGATTAATCGATGAAACAATATTATATCCTATTCCTAAAAATTCACACCAGACAATCTCAACACAGCATATATTACAGAAATCAAGCCCCAATATACAAAAAATCCCCAAAAGAAGGTGTAATAAGCCAGGGGCCCCCACATAGAGTATACATATTCTTTTTCTGAAAACCATAGAACAATGTTCACATCTACTGCAATGGCAGCGGCAGCCATCCATAGTGCATAGCCCCAGACTTGACTCATAATTACACCAGCACTACCTATAACTAGTAACGGTAGGAAAAATATCAGATCTGCCCAGGCAAAACCATAAGAACTGCGAAAGTGGGTTTTATCCCGCCATTCCTCTCCTTTACCTATTATAACATCCTTAGTCGCCTGACTGTGGGGGCGGGCTAGTAGCATAATCTGGCCATAAAACACCGGTAAATAAATTAAAAATCCAAAACTAATTAGTATCCATGTTATGATGGTTGGTTGGAGTGTTTGGGTGGTATTTTGGAATAAAATATCCATTTAAAGACCTTCATCTCATGATGGAAATGTGTCCAATATTCATTTGAGCAAGGATTTATTAAACAGCAAATAAGATAATAAGATAATTACATTTTTATCTTACATAATTTTTATACACTTTCATCTTGCTCTGCAATACAAAATCCACAGACTGCCCCTGGATTATCCTTCTGTTTCTCTTTAACAGGGCAGTAATACTGTTTTTCATCGTATTTAACTTCAAATCCTCCGGGGAAGGGTGTTCCCACGGGATGTATTGGTTCTTCCAGGATGAATGTGGTATAAATGGATATTAATTTATAAATTTTGAAAAAGGAGGGATTGAATAGATCCTGATCAGCTACCTGACTCTCCTGATCTTTTAGAAGGTTTAAAGCATCCAGAAGCTCTTCATTATCTACATAACCCTTATATTTATTTTTATCCCCTTTAAGTTCCCTTATGCGGTTTAAAAACCCTTTAACATATGATTCTACAAATTTCTCTCGGTAGCCGTGCTGTACATATTTAGCGTCTTCCTGAAGATAGAGACTGGCCTGCATAATATCCGCCAGATTGATGGATGCTGCCTCATTTTTTAAAGAAATTAAAAGATTTTCTCTTCTAATTTCTCTATTAAAGTCTATTTTATCCATTAATTTCATAATTAAACATCTTTATATCTGTTTATTATGGTTTCTGCAATTTTAGGTCCGATACCCTCCACTTTCCGGAGATCATCTTCAGAAACCTGGCTTAAGTCTGTACCGAAAGCTTTAACCAGTGCCCGGGCTCTTTTACGGCCCAGTCTTTTCACACCCACCACTAAGGGTATGAGATCATCCTTCACCCCATAGTATAGTCTGGCTGATAAAAATTCCAGGTCTTGGGTGTAGGAGTATATGTGGAGAACCTCGCACATTTCCTTGAAAAATTTAACCATCAAAGAGGCGTCGTATGCTGTGCGGCGGGTGCCTGCTGCGTAAACGTTGAATGCGTTTTCAATCTGATATTCAGTGCGTTCCTCAATCCATTCCATTAAAGTGGCAGCGGTGGCTTCAGAGTTTCCCACCTCCACCACAAACACTCCCTTGCCATTGAGTTTTTCCCTAACTGGTTCTTTACTCTTTCTTCCTTTAAATGAAACTGGTATGATGTCAGGGGTCTTGGCTATTTCATACAGGAGACTGTAGATGTCCAGTCCAGAATCTCGGGATGCGTATTCTTTGAGTCTCACCGCGGTTTCCACTGAATAATTGGTCCGGGCTATCAGAGTTCCCAGGGGAGTGGTTTTCAATCCTTCGGGTGTGGGTTGAATTATACCATGCTGCATCAGGAACTCCATGGCCTGTTCTATCTCATAGTCCATGCTGTCTGCGGAGAAAACACTTAAATATTGATTATTACACATCTGATATCCATAGAATGTCTCTTTAAAGAAGTTCTGTATTTCTTCAGGAGTTTTTGATAGACTGGATGCGATTTGGGCTATTATCTGGCGGTAAACTGCGTCTTTATTCTCCAGCAGACGGGAGTTGGTGGCTTCTATCTCCCCATAAACATAATGATCCTTCAACTGATAGGCTTCATCCACATTTTTGGCTATCAAATAGGAATATCCTTCCTTATCATATCCTGGACGCCCGGCTCGGCCTGACATCTGTTCATAGTCAAATACCGGGATGGACTGGGGGCCCTGGGATGTCCAGCGGGTGTAATCTCTTATGATAACATTTTTGGAGGGGAGATTAACTCCATACATGAGGCTGGGGGTGGCGGTGATCAAGAGCAGGTTCCCTGCCCTGAATTCATCCTCAATTATCTCCTTCTGCTTATCAAAAAGACCTGCATGATGGAAGGCGATGCCATTTTCCACACATTCTGCCAGTTTCAGACATACCGTAGTGGGTCGGGATCCTCTTCTCTGTGGTACTTCCAGTATTTTCCGGGCCACATTCTTAAAGGCTTCCTTTTTTTCTCCAGGGATGTTTCTCTTTATTTTACCAGAGAGTTGGTTGGCCAGGGACTCGGTGAATCTTCGTGTGGATACAAAAACCAGTATCTGGGATGATTCTTCAATGGAATGTTTTAATACCTTTAATATTATATCATTTTTATTTTTGGTCTCCATTTCCTCACTGTTAAGCACATCCTTATGCAGGGGTACTGGCCTGAATACATGCTCCACTACATGTGCATCTAACCAGGAGGCAAGTTCATTCATATTTTTTAGTGTGGCTGAAAGTGATATGATCCGCATACCCGGGTTTAATATGCGTGATCTGGTTAGTGCGCATTCTATAGTAGGTCCCCGTGAGTATTCCCCAATCATGTGAAACTCATCTACTACCAGGAGGTCTACCTCTCTAAGGGTGTTCCATGAAAAACGAGTAAGGGCGTCAAAGGATTCAAACACCATAACTGCCAGATCAGATGATGATGGATGTTTCCCCACAGTTATACCGAATTTTTCAAACTTTTTAAACTCTTTGATTTTCTCGTTTTGAATGGATATTAATGGCACAGCATAGACTGCCTTACCACCCTTCAGTATTGAGTCTAATGCTGCCATTACTCCTAAAAGGGTTTTTCCACTGGC
>MVQZ01000314.1 GCA_002067565.1 Methanobacterium sp. PtaU1.Bin242
TTCAGCTCTATTTAACAAGTAATGCTGCTTGTTTTGGCTCATATCTCCATCCTTCAGGAAGCACGCCTTCATTTCTGTAGTATCGGACCAATCGTCTTATCTTGGATTCCACAATGCGCAGACCCCTCCTGGTGTGCAGATCCTTAGGATTTTCCTTAAGATGTTCCCGGATGTTCACTGCTTTTCTGATGAGGTTCATCAGATCCTCAGGATATTCCAAGCCTTGCTTATGATTTTCCAGAATCTGGGTTATTTTCATCCCAGTGATCAGTTTCACATCAGGGATACCGTATTGGTCCCGTAGGATTATACCCATCATACTGGTGGAGTTACCTTCTTTTTTAAGTTTTAATATCAATTCTTCTATTTCCTCGTTGGAGTATTCAATCCATTCAGGCTTTACTGCCATTATTTCACCTCTATTATCCTTACAGATTACTTTAAATTCATTTTATTAATTTTAAGCTTATTTTTAATAGGTAAAATTTATTTTCCATAAATTATATTCTCTATTATTAATTATTTGCTAATTTCCTGAATTTTATACCAGGAAGCAAACTTTTCAAGCGACTTTCGACGATGGGAGAACTGATTTTTCTCTTTTCTTCCTAGTTCTCCGAAGGATTTATCATATCCTTCTGGATAGAAGAGCGGATCATAGGCAAAACCATGCTCACCTTTTTCCTCGTAACCTATACGTCCTTTGACAGTGCCTAAAAAAACCTCGGGCTCGGTCTTGGGGGTGCAGAACCCAATCACCGACCTGAATTCGGCGTATCTGTCACTAACATCACTCATAAGCTTTAATATACCCTTATTTCCCAATGTGTCCTGAACATAGGATGAATAAGTTCCTGGAAACCATTTAAGGGCTTTTATAAACATTCCAGCGTCTTCCACTATCACTGGCTTCCCCAGACGCAGAGCAGCATACTTTGCACCGTACCGGGCCACATCCTCCAGGTTTCCCTGGATTTCCACATAGCCGAGATCAGCATGCTCCAGTGTAATGCCTAAGTTATTTAATATTCCTCGGGCTTCTTTAACTTTATGGGGGTTGCCTGTTATAAAGGTTATGCTATTCAACTTATAACTAGATTTGAGCATGATAAGACCTCAGAATTCATTCATTCCAGTATAAAGATCTCGGTGCATCTATAAATTCAATTAAAACAATTTACAGATAGCATAGTGTCATTCAGTGATTTTTATCCTTCCAAGTATGTGACGAACAGAAATGGAAGGTGAGAGAATGGGTGATATTAGTATATTGGCAGGCCCCCAATTTAAAGAATTTCTAGGTTTAATGACTATAAGCCAAAATCTGTAAAAAATGGAGCTAGCTCTGGTTCACAAGCAGATATGGGTTATTGGGTAGGTGAGGACATAGGTGCATATTACATCTAGCTTAATGGTGGCTATGGGACAATAGATAACACATATTCTGGTGATGACATTGGCAGCGATTTTAGGTCGGATGGATGGTGGTAATCCCTCATCCATTCTTTTTTTATAGAAAAATGTGTGAATTGTGGTTTATTCACCCATGAATAACGAAACAATACCAACAATTAACATTATTAATATAGCGAACCACATGAGGTACCAAGTGAAAATTGGGAATAGCAGGAACAGAATTAAGAAAATAATAGCGAAACCTACTAATGACCCTCCACTCGCTTGTTGTTTGTCTACCATTAATCTCACCTCCTAACAAACTAAAACCATTATTTAACATTTTCTTTTTAATCATTATTATATCTATGTTATTTCAATAATTATATGCCTAGCTTCCTGTATATACGGATCTAATCCGGGATAACCACCAATTAAAACAAAACAGCAATCATTCTAATCAAAAACCATTAAAAAATACCTTAAAATACTCTGATACATATATACCAAACAGTGCAAATTCCATACTTACTTAGTGCATAAATTAATGATTTATACATGAATCGATGCATGTATGTGCCCATAAATCTATCGCCCACCGCTATTTCACAATTTTTATGGGTTTTAAGCTTTAGTGGAAAATTATAAATATTAAATGAACTTTATTCAAAAATGAAGATATTTAAATTAAGGCTATTTAAGGGGGGGTGAATTAAACATACAAAAAAATAGGATTCTCCAGCAAAATCAATATTAGCCTGAATAATTAATTAAAACAAAATTATTAGATAAAAAAGATGAGTATATAGGAAATCAGAGCATCTAACGATAGATAATAATAAATTATAGGAAGGGGTGAGTTAAAATATGAAATTTAAAATGAAATTAGGTTCGCCATTGTTCTTATTAACCTTATT
Source organism: Methanobacterium sp. PtaU1.Bin242 (assembly GCA_002067565.1). Lineage (GTDB taxonomy): Archaea > Methanobacteriota > Methanobacteria > Methanobacteriales > Methanobacteriaceae > Methanobacterium_A. The sequence goes on from MVQZ01000314.1 coordinate 2,313, forward strand.
TGTAGTCCTGGCTTGTAGTCTGGGGTCTGTAAGCGCTGCTAATGACATCCATGATGTGACCATAGAAGATACCAGTACAATAATAGAACATCCTGAAGCTAATATCCAGGATAGTAACATCCAAAATGCAGTAATAAACAGTGACTATACCTCGATAACAGAGGGTCGCCTGGGAACTATAACTAATGGTAGGATAAGTAATGCAGTCATAAATACAAGGCTCGGCAATATAATTCAAGGTTGTAATGGTGTTATTCAAAACAGTGCACTTAATAATTTGATGATAAACTCCCAATTTGGTGCGGGTCGTAATGGTCTTATTTTTCAAGGTACTGAGACTGGTATAATCCAAAATAGTATGTTAAACAATGCAATAGCAGAAAGTAACGGTTCCGCAGATATTTATCAAGGGCATGAGTATAGTGGTACAATCCAGGATAGCATGGTAAATAATTTAATAAAAAAATCCAATTATACCTACTTATATCAAGGCACTGCTGGTGGTACTGTTCAGGGTAGTATGCTGAACAATGCAATTACAAACTCCGAATATATCTCCATCTTACAATCATATACTCCCGGACCACAAGTAGTCAATGAGCCTATAACTAATAGTTGTATAACTAACACAGTTTATAAGTGTGAGAATAATTTTATAACTCAAAATAACATTACTAACAGTTTAATCAGCAACGCCACATTATTCTCAGATAATACCACCATCACCCAGACCAATCTAACCGGAGTTAACGGATGTTTAATCACCCTCGGATGCACCAACTACACCAAAACCATAGACAACCTGGTAGACACCAACTTCTTCAACCTGGTAATAGGCAACCACGTGATCTTTGACTTACAATGGTAAATAGAATAACAGGGATTAAATAGATTTTATTTTTTAATCCCTTTATTTTTTTATTTTCTTTACATTATAATGTTGAATTTCTGAGATTTTCTATATTATTCGACTCCCTGTAAGAAAATTATAAATATTATTTGAATATAATTCATTAGTGATTATAGTTAATAAAAATGAATTAGGGGAGGTGTTTGAAGAATACTTCATATATAAAATTTAAGATGTTTTTGATAAAAATAAGGGCGTAAATTTGTAATCCCGAGATAATTAGCAATTATACTTAATTATAGGGGTGAGATAAAAAAATGAAAATTAAACTAAGCAGGGCATTATTCTTATTAACTTTATTTGTAGTAATGGCTTGTAGTTTAGGGTCTGTAAGCGCTGCTAATGACATTCATGATGTTACTATAGATGATACCAATACAGTGAT
>MVQZ01000315.1 GCA_002067565.1 Methanobacterium sp. PtaU1.Bin242
TACCAGTTGGGGTTTCATTAGATCCCCACCAGTTATAAAGGGCATCAACTGCACCATAGGCACAATAAATCTCCCATCCACTTGATGTATTTTGGAATCGGTTAAAATGAACAATCCTATTTGAAGCATCACCATTTGAGTTGTAGATGGCATTACCATTAGCAGTTGCGTCGTTGGACTGGAAATCACACCCAGTTACAGTTAAGTTACTATGATTGCAGATTCCACCACCATTTACTGCAGTATTTTCATCAATACTGGAACCAGTCAAAGACAAGGTACCCAGATAATTGTAGATTCCCCCACCATCACCATTGGTAGCTGTGTTGCTGTTTATATTGGAACCCGTTACTGTCATTGTTTCAGAATTGTAGATTCCCCCACCATTTTTGGCGGTGTTCTGGTTAATATTAGAACTAGTAATGTCCAAAGTACCATGACTGTTATAGATTCCCCCGCCATTAGAAGTTGCAGAGTTATTCTGGATATATGAATTTTCTACAGATAGTTTACCCCCGTTGTGGTAGATTCCTCCTCCAAAACTCGCGGTATTTTCCTTTATAAAGGAACCAGATAGGATTAAACTGTTAGTATATAAGCCTCCACCATAGTAATTTGCCGTATTTCCGTTTATAGAGGAACTGGTCACTGTCATAATAACACCCTCACTGTGAATTCCCCCACCATAGTTTGCAGTGTTTCCAGTAATGGTGGAACTGATCACAGCCATCGTACCCGCATTAAAAATTCCCCCACCATCTTCTGCACTGTTACTGTTTATATTACACACTTCAATTATTAGATTTCCATTATTCTGGATTCCCCCTCCCTTTTGGGTGTCGGTGTCCAGTCCAGCATTGCCTTTTTGTATGGTTAAGTATTTTAAACTCACTGTTATACCAGAGTTAATGTTGAAGACTCTTCCCATGTTTTGGGCGTCAATTATTGCGGTGGGTGTGGCTGATGTTTCCGGACCGGTGATGGTTAAGTTTTTATCTACCATCAGGTCATGTTCATTATAGGTGCCCGCAGACAGATTAAGTGTGTCACCAGCCTGAGCGCTGGTTATAGCATTTTTAACAGCATTTTCTCCAGGGTTAACGTTTATGGTTGCTGCAAAAGCTGACCCAGAAATTAAAATCGCAAAAAATAAGGTAAAAAGTATTAATAAAGTTGGTGTTAATTTTTTCATTTCATTCCCCCAATTTAAATTATAATCTAGTATTTTTTAACCTAATAAAACCTTTTACTAAAAAAATTACAATATTAATAAAATAAATATTAATTAATCTTAATTTAATTAAAAAATCTAAAAAAAATAACTTCATATTATTTATTACAGGGTTAAATAGAGTTTAGAATATCTATAGCAATTCAACAATTTGATAAATTAATATAAAAAAATCTATACACTTAAAGGGAAGATGGTTTAACATGATACTCATAGTGGGAGGAGCTGGTTATATTGGCTCCCATGTAAATAAACAACTCAATCTGCAGGGATATGAAACTGTTGTTTTTGATAATCTAAATTATGGTCACGAAGACTTTGTAAAATGGGGAATTTTTGAAAGGGGAGACTTGGGAAAAATAGACGATATTAGGGGAGTTTTTAAGAAGTATCCCATTGAAGGAGTTATGCACTTTGCAGCCTTCACCTATGTAGGTGAATCAGTGGAAGATCCCCAGAAATACTACTTGAACAATCTGCGAAACACCCTGAACCTCTTACAGGTCATGCTAGAGGAGGATATTAAATACTTTGTATTTTCATCAACCTGCGCCACCTACGGAAACCCTAAGGAGATCCCTATCACCGAAAATCACCCCCAAAACCCTATAAGTCCCTATGGGAAAGGAAAATATATGGTAGAGCAGATTTTAGCAGATTACAGCAAAGCTTATGATCTAAACTATGTTTCTTTAAGATATTTTAACGCGGCCGGCGCTGATCCCGAAGCAGAGATAGGTGAACTTCACCAGCCAGAAACACATCTAATACCCCTCATATTAGACGCTGCAATGGGTAGAAGGGAGAATATTCAGATTTTCGGAACAGACTATCCCACCCATGATGGTACCTGTATAAGGGATTATATACATGTCCTGGATCTGGCCGATGCCCATATCAAAGCCTTAAAATATTTGCAGAATAAAAATAGAAGTGAAGTGTTCAATTTAGGTAATGGTCATGGATTTTCTGTTAGGGAAGTAATTGAAACAGCTGAAAAAGTCACAGGAAAGAAGATCCCGGTAAAAGAAGTTGAAAGACGACATGGAGATCCTCCGGTATTGGTGGGAAGCTCACAAAAGGCAGAGAAGATATTGGACTGGCATCCTCAGTATCAGGATCTGTCTTTGATTATAGAAACAGCCTGGAGATGGCATAAAAGGATTTAAAATAATTTTTTAGATCCTATTTGGTTTAAATGTAAAAATTCAATTTAGATTTTATTATTCATTCTTTAAAAATTGACAATTCAGGTTATTACTTTATTCTCTATTTCAATCTAGATTTGGTTATTTATTCTATAATGATCTCAATTTAGATTATTCCTCTGTAAAACAGTATATAAGAGACAACCATTATGATTAGGGCCATGATCACGGCTATGATGGTGAAGCTTTTATCATTCCCAAATATGATGGGTATTGGTCCGATTAAAATCACACCTCCACTTTTAACTTCACTGGTCTTAGAAGAGGCCTGCAGCGCGGTGCCCACAAATACTAGAATAAATCCGATGATAATCACCGCAATTCCCGCAATAATAATGGTGTTGCTATTAATCATTTTTTGCCCTTGAATAGTTGGTACTTGTTTGGTTATGTTACTTTGTTGTTTAATATTTGTCGGGTCCTGTAGCCCGGTATTCAACTATACCATCTTTCTCCCTGGATTCTACCATATTCTGCCTGCATAGATCATTTAATGCTTTCACCAGTTCATCCAGAACACAGGTTTTTATCTCCATGTTACATAGTTGGGCTGGGCAGGGGCATTCAATCAGGTTCTCTATTTCTTCTAAGGTTATCCAGTAGCCTGTCCTATTAAGTGAGTCATAAATGGAAAGATAGGTTAAAATATTTATTCTCTTAAAATCCTCCATTTCTAGCTGGTCTAAACTTCCCTTTATTTCTTGGGAGAATGATTTGATGATCTTTCTATCTTGTTCTGGTAAAACCAGCATTACCTGTATTTCCTCGGCCAGATATGATGCTCCACGACTGATATGGAAGTGGTCTTTTCTAAGCACCAAACCCCCTATATCTTCTACTGTCTCCTTCAGTTCGTCGAATTTATAGACACCACCACTGAAGAGGTAAATTTCATACATGGAAACACCAGATAGATTCTGAAATTAATAAAAGTTTATGTTAAGAAAATTTCTTATCAACATCTGTATATGATTTAAGAATGCTGATTCCGGTATTTTCACCTATCACTTCAATATGAACCACCCAATCAGGATTATTTTCATTGGGTAGGATGTTTATTTTTCCCAATTCATGATTAAGATGTTGGAAGAACTCTTCACTGGATTTTATATAGTTTTCGCCCCTTATATTACATTTTACTTTGAAAGTTTCTCCTGTTTTTATTTTGTTTTTACTGATATTTATCACCTTTTCTATGATCTGATCCGGGCTGGTAACAACCACGCATTCAATGGGTACTATTTCAAACGCCGTATTAAGGACTGTATTTGCCAATTTCATGGCCGTTTTAATTTTATCCGATTTTAATTCAACCATATACACATTGTAGAATTCAGATTCTTTTATATAAAAATATGGGCCTTGATTTTCTAATTCCATTTCTATTTGTTCCATTGCTACTATTTCTTCTTCTTGCTTTTGGTTTTCACTTTCTTCTAGTTTAACAATCATGTCAAATTTCTCAGTAGGGACCATGTGGTCACCCCCTAACATTTGATAATAACTAATAACGTAAAAGTATTATATAAATTTTTTGGATTTGGATTTCTAAAATATTTTTCCAAGATCCAGTTTTGTAATTTGAAAAATTGTGGATTTTATTATTGATGGAAATTCGAGTTTATGGGAAAAATGAGATTAGGCTCTAATATAAAATATTTTTGATTGGTTTTTTTATGAACATTTTACCAATTCTGATAATTTGAATAAAATAAAACGCTATAAGGGGACATTATAGTGATTTCGTGATCTTTTTATCCATTTTAGTACCACCAGCATACTTTTTATTTCCCAGCCAGAGAAGATATCCAAAATTTGTGAAGAATTTTTTTATTGAATCCACAATTATCTGCTAATTTAAAAGCAGGATAATCTTTTATTATATTGTAATCTATGTCTATTTTGTAGCTAAATTAGATATCAGTTGTTTTTGTTTTTTTTAGTTGGTTGGGTTCGATTCCAGGTTCTATGAGGGGGAAGTATGTTGTCCAGCCGCATACAGGATGTTTTACGCGGTGGGTTGCTAATGAAAGTTCAATGTAGTTTGCATATTTTTTCCAGATAATGATAAAGGATCCTAATGCGGGTATAATAGTTGCTATCAATGTGAGTATTGCTGTTATATTAGTAGCTGCTTCACCTATTGCCGTCATATTGACTTTAGTTATGTTTCCGGGGGTTGTGATAGATGTGGTTAATTGAGGATAAAGGAAGAAGAATATTAGGATAATGAAAATTGCTGCAGCGAAGAATCCTCCATAAACTAAAAGAACCCATCCAACTCGATCCCATCTATTTAAAATATCTGAAATCGAAACACTCCCTAAGATTAGCCCTGCGATTTTATTTACAATATCTACCTTTGCGGGGGGTTTTAATTCTTCGAGTGGTGATTTATGGATTTTTCTATATAATTTATCTTCTACTTCTTTACATGCAGTGTATCTGTTTATTATGTCAAACCATTCATCTTCACTGACTACGCTTCTGATTAATGTTCGTTTATCATTGGATACAAAATTTCGGAGAAAATCTAAATCATTAAGGAAGTTATATCTTTCAGTTCTTCCTTTACTATCATCAGTTTGTCTATATAATCCCTGACAATGTTTGGCTGTTCTGAAAATATCTTCATAGCGGGGTTCTTTACCAGCGAGCTTTCCTATTAATAAATATTCCAAACTTTCAAAGTCAAAATCTTTAATGAAATCTGGGAACACTTCTTCATTGATTTTTTTGCGGATATCATTAAGAACGGGGTCAATTTTAACATTAATTTCCAGACTTTCACAAATACTTCCTATCATTTCTATTCTGCTTTTATAAAATTTACAATATTCGTTTTTAGTCTCAATAGCTTCTATTTGTGTGGTTTTAATTTATTTTTAGGTAATGTATTAGCTTTTTTAATAATTTCATTTTTCACCAGATATAGTTCTTGTCTTGTTAAATAATAATATGCTTCTCCTAAAGCCCAGCATTTCCTAAATTCGAGTGAACTATCATCTGTTGGTTCATCAGACTTTATTAAAAACATATTTAATCTCCCTCCTAATCTGGAAAAATTTCAATTATAATATATATATGTTACTATTAAATAACATTTTCTCTTTTCATAAAATACAACCAAGATACTCAATGTTACATGATGGAATTAGATCCACTACTACAACATAATCAAAAACAGATGGGAACAATTCATTAGAGAAAAGAGTATCAGAATAGAAAAAATAGGTATTTATTATAATATTATCTCTGGAATAGTGTAGGCAGGGATGTATTGTGTTCAAGCATTTTATTATAGTTTAAATGTTTTTAATGAACATCTACCAATTTTCTGATAATCCGGGATAAAATAGAAAGAATTAAAACTATTTCACATGGAAATTTCTAATTATCAGGTCTATATCTTTTTGAATATCGTTTATATTTGTACTTTCAAATTTTATGACAATAGATTTATTATTTTTATAGAATCTTATCGATTCAATTTGAATATGACCTGTTTTAGGGTTATTTTCATCTAAGATTAATTTATAAGCTCTTTGTCCATCAACTGTAACAATGTCTAAAGATTTTCTGGTGGCATTCCAGTAATTAATCTCATTCTGTTCGTATGTTATACTTTCATTATCAAGATCATTTCTAGGAGATAGGGGCATAACTCCGATTACACATGATGCTCTGTTTGAATATAACTGTTTTTCAGCAAAAAAAACTTGTTCAGTTCCATTAGGAGAAATACTGTACCATTCATTTGGATAATCAAAAGATATATCTGTAGAATCAAAATGTTGTAAATTTACAGAGGATATGGTTCCTAAAGAGATAATAATCAATATAATACTAATTATTATTCCAAATAATTCCATTTTATATCTCATAATAAGAGTTTAACCAATCTTATATTAAAAACTTTTTTAATTAAAAATAGGAGGTCTTTCCCTAGATATGAGGATTTATTTTCAAAGAGTATGTTTTTAATAATCGTTAAAAATGCAATATGTATCTTTATTAGAAAAAATAAGGAAAAATTAAGTAGTTTTATTCTTTAAACTTCTTAATTCACCTGCTAAATATATATTTTATGTTTTTCCTTCCACCACTTTCCCATCAAGCACAGTAATTGTTCTATCGGCTTGTGCTCCCACATCTGGTTCGTGGGTTACCATTACCAGTGTTACATTTTCTTTTTTATGGATGTCCTTTAGAAGATCCAGGATCATCTGGGTGGTTTTGGAATCCAGGGCTCCGGTTGGTTCGTCCGCTAGAATTATGGAGGGGTGATTAACCAGTGCCCGGGCAATGGCCACTCTCTGTCTTTCACCACCGGATAATCTGGTGGGGTTCTGTTTAACTGTCTCTGATAAATTGGGGAAGTTCATTAATTCTAAAAGTTCCATTGCTCTTTTATCCATTTCTTCGTTGGTTGTTTTTGTTCGGAGCATGGGTATTTCCACATTTTCCAGGACATTGAGGTTGGGTATCAGGTTGTGTAACTGGAAAACGAAGCCAATTTTTTGAGATCGGAATTGATCCAAGTGTTTTTCTTTCATAAGGTCAATACCGGCCACGGTGATGGAACCTTCATCTGCTTTATCAAAGGCTCCGATCATGTTTAGCAGTGTTGATTTACCAGATCCAGAGGGTCCCATTATGGATATGAATTCACCCTCTTTGATTTCAAGGTCCACACCAGTTAAAGCTTTGGTTCTTCCCTTATCAAAACTTTTTTTAAGCCCGTGAATCTCGATTATATTTTCTTTATCATTCATACCGTAACGCCTCCGTTGGTGGTAGTCGTGATGCCCGGTATGCTGGGTATATACCGCCAATTATGCCCACAATTAGGGCTATGGCAAATGCCCTTAGGACAATATTCCAGGTAAACAACGGCTTGAGGAAAGACCCTGTTGTTGAGAAAAAGGCCAGTAAAGCTTCTGAGCCGATTACACCTAATAAGATGCCCACTACAGCAGCTACTAGGGTTAGTATAATGGATTCGCCCAGTATCATAATTAAAATATCACTGCTTTTCCATCCCACTGCTTTTAGAACACCAATTTCACGGGTTCTTTCAAATACTGACATTATCATCACGTTTATAATGCCGATTCCACCAATTATGATGGCTAATACTGATATTGCTGCTGAGGCGGTTTTGATACTGCCGGTGGTTTTGCTCATCAGTTCATTGGTTTGTGTCTGTGTGGTTGTAGATAGCTGGTTAGGATATGCATTGGTTATTGCGTTAGCTACATCTGTCACATTGGCATTGTCATTGACTTTAACATCAACTAATGTGATTTTGCCATTGGTGTTGGTTAAATTTTGCAGAGTTGACATGGATACGAATGCTATACTATCGGTAACTATGTTACCACTGGAGTAGATTCCTACAACAGTAAATTCTTTACCGAAAAGGTTTATGGTACTTCCAACAGTCTTATTAAGGACTGGTGCAATTTGTTTTCCCAATATAACCTGGTTTGAGCCATCAGCGTACATGGTACCGTTGGTGATGCTGATACCTTCCAGGTTAGTTTGATTACTGTTCATACCACTTACCAGAAGACCGCTTACCGTGCCGGCTGCGGGCGTTATTCCTCTAATTTCTCCTGCTGTTGCACTGACTCCACTGATATTTTGGAGTTCAGTGATATAATTTGCATTGAGCGTTCCACCAGTTGCAGAAAGGGCGTTGGAACCTTCTGCTGTTACCTGAATTTCGGCTGCTCCTGAATTTTGTGTGGTTTGACTTGAAGCAGTAAGACCATCAGTAATCATACCCAAAGCCACGATGGTCGCTATTCCAATAGAAATCCCTAAAATCGCAAGAGCTGCCCTGGTTCTATTCCTAAATGGATTTTTAACTATTAATGATAAAAAAGACAATTAAATCCCCCTTTAATTTATAAACATATTAATTTAAACTCTTAAATTAACTTTATGGTATTATTCACATTCCAATCTGTCCTATTAAGCATTATTTCAGATATTATAGAAACTTCACTTGATACATAATATTTTATAACAATAGGATTACCTGGGTTTATCCAATGCTTTTTAATTATAATAAGCAATGAATAGCCACCAATAACTGTAATATTCAGTTTTTTATACTAATATTCTATTACACCTCCATTAATTCCCTTTATTTTATTGTTTAATTTGTTTGAGACATATTTATATTTTTATATTATTTTTTACAAAATTAAAACAGATTCTATGTGAAATTTTGTAAAAATTTAGAATAGGAATAATATTGAACACAATTTTAAAATTATATAAAAACTAGAATAAATAGTGAAAAATAGGGATATAAAGAATTTTAACAATTCTTGTTTTATTAATAAAAAAATAACATGGGATTTATCATTTCAGGTTCTTTAAATTGATAAAGAATAGAAAAAAAAGAAATTTTTTATTTTGGTTTAAAAGAAACTAAATGCAAAGTCGAAGATTACATGATTGGCTATGGTTAGTGTAAATACTGCGGTGTCTGTGAGGTTTTCGATGGTTTTGGTATAATCATCGCATCCAATGGCAATTACACATCCAAATACTCCTGATAGATTGGTTTCGTTTATAATAGTGTTTTCAGAGCATAGTACCAGATTGTTTAAATTACTATTTGAAACACTAACCTGGGATTCATGGCTGTTTAATAAACCAGAACCCTGATTGATATTGGTTTCATGGGAAAACAACGTGCCATTGCAGATTCTACTGTTAGAGATGTTATTCTGATTTATATAAGTGTTTTCTGACTCATATACGGTGTTAGTTAAACAGCTATTATTCACAAAACTTCTAAGACCCTGTCGAATATTGCATTCGCCACTGGAGCTAATCACTGCATTATTTAACATACTATCATATGTATCACCGTAATTTGTGCCCTGTCCAATGAAACAGTAGCCGTTGAGATCATTTACCACGTTATTTAACATACAATCCTGTACATTACCACCATTAGAACCCTGATTTATGGTGGAATAATAGCTGAAGTCATTTACCAGGTTGTTTATAATACTTCCATGTATGATTCCAGAGCTGCCCTGTTCCATGAGGGAAACGCCGTGAGAATTTTCTACTATGTTGTTAATCAGACAATTCACTAATTCACCATCATCATAACTACCCTGTTCAAACTCTAAATAGTCATTGATGTTTTTTAGTTCGTTGTTTAGCATACAGTTGTAGATATAACCGTCAAAACTACCCTGGTCGATGGAAACTGGTTTGGCCGCGTTTTCCACTCTGTTATTAATCAGACTATTTTGTACTTCACCACCAAGGCCCTGATTAATATCAGTGAATTTGGTTGAAGTTATATGATTGTATAAGCTGCTGCTGGTAATAAATCCACTTCCTGCCTCATGGATTGTGGCATAATCAGTTTTTATAACTTTATTTAGGATATTCGTATCCTGGATATTGGCATCATAATGTTTAATAGTGGTATGTGTATCATCAATGGTAATGTCATGTATGTTGTTTGCTGCACTTACTGCCCCCAGGCTGCAGAAAATAAATACAGAAAATGTTAATAACAAAACAAATTTCATTTTAAGCTTCACTTTTTTTCACCTCCAATTCTTTTAGAGATTCTAATTATATATTAAGTTATCATCTTGAACTTACCAGTAATTAGGGTCTTGTAATTAAGAATAAAATTTGTAATATAATGAAAATGTGTTGGGAACTCTAATGATTATATGAAAATAAAAAAAAGAGGAATTTAATATTTTCTACATTAAAATAGGTTAAAGACTTCGTCGAATATTACCAGATTGCCTACAGCCAGTACGAAGACATTGGTGTTGGCGAGGTTGTCTATGGTTTTGGTAAATCCGTCGCATCCGATGGCAATCACGCAGGCGTTAACTCCGTTCAGATTAGTTTCGATGATGGATGTGTCTGATGAAAACAGTGCGCTGTTGTTTATTTTGGTGTTTAATGTGTTATTCTGGGTTATTGTTGTATTTTCTGAGCCCAGTATCCAATTGAATAATTTACAATCTATAACATCACCAGCAAAACCCTGTTGGATGGTGCAAGTACCAGTGGAGTTTTTCACTGCATTGTTTATCATACAATTCTGAACTATGCCGCTGATACCCTGTTGGATGAGGACTGATCCTTCAGAGTCCTGTACTGCGTTGTTTATCAGACTGTGCTGTACCTGGCCACTAACACCTTGTAGAATTTGTGCTGAGCCCGTGAAGTTAGTTATTGCGTTGTCTAACAGGCTGTTTTGCACTTGACCACTGATACCTTGCAAGATGAGGGAAGAACCTTCAAATTCTGTTATTGCATTGTTTAGCATGCTATCCTGTACTGAGCCGCTTATACCCTGTTCGATGAGTTGGGATCCCTTTGTGTCTTTAATTACACTGTTTAACATGCTGTTTTCTACTGAGCCGCTTATACCCTGCAGTATCATAGATGTTCCATAGCCGTTTTCAATTATACTGTTTGACATGGTATTTTGTACTGAACCATCAATACCCTGTTGGATGAATGATGATCCGTAGGAGTCTTTAATTAGACTGTATAGCACGCTGTTTTGTACTGAGCCGCTTATTCCCTGTTGGATTAAGGAGCTTCCGAAGGAGTTTTCAATTGCACTGTATAGCATGCTGTTTTGTACTGCACCATTTAGTCCCACACCTTGTTGGATGAAAGAACCATCAGATTCTGTTATTGCATTGTTAATTAAACTATCCTGCACAGAACCATCAGCAGTACCTTGATCAATATTGGCCTGATTGGAGGAAGTTAGTTTATTGTAAATCAAGCTGCTGGTGATGGCACCTTTCACCGCTTCATGGATTGTGGTGAAATCTGTTTTAATTAAATGGTTGCAGATGCCACTGTCCTGAATATTGGCTTCAGGATGCTCTATTACAGTATTAGTATCGTCGATAGTGACATCATGAATACTGTTAGCAGCACTAACTGCTCCCAAACTGCAGCAAATAGTTACAGAAAATATTAAAAATAGACAAAATTTTATTTTAAGTCCAATCTTTTTCACCTCCATTTCTTAGAATTTATATTATATATATTTTTTATCGTATTATTATGCTTATGGGATGATTTAATGATTATTAAATTCTATTGCGAACTTTTTACTAATTAAAAATATTAAGAAATAATTAATAATAATTTATATATAAAAAGTAATATAATATTGTCTATGGACACTCGTGGAATTATAAGTGTAGACCTCTTGCTCGCCACATTTATGGTAATGGTAATGATGGGCATCATGTCTTTTTTAATTCTGGATATATTTAACATGGCTGATGAATCACAGGAACTGGCTGAGGCTCGTAGTTTAGCTGAAAATGTTGCAGGAGCCATAAATCAGGCCTATGCTGGGGGAAATGGGCATACTATTAAAATCACCACACCCCCATACTTAAACAATAAAAACAATTATAGAGTCATGATAAACTCCTCCGGTGTTCTGGTTAAGGTAGGAGGAAGGAGTGGGATGGCCTTTGTTATACCTGGTAAGATTTCCAGCAGCAAATCCTTAAAAGGTTCCCAAATCATTCTGTTACCAGGCAGAAACTATGTTATTGTTAATAAAAAGGAAGATAATGGAGAAAATTGGATTTTTATTGATGAAATATAAATTATTTTAATAAAAAAAATATAGTTCAGGGCTGTTAAAATGTATATGGGCATAAAAGGGCAGATTTCAGCAGAATTCGTTATGATGGTAGGATTCATGCTGGTTGTTACCTGTGCAGTGGCACTTTTTATTGGCGGGGTAAATGAACTAACCCATGCCATGGCCGCTGCAAGAACCGGTGCAGGGGAAGGAGCAGTAGCAGATTCCTTGGCTGTTTATCCAGATGAAGCTTATTCTGATTACATTAAAGAACATCAACGGCTTTTAAGTCCATCTAGTGTTAAAATTGTTAAAATAGAGTACAAGAATCAGGGATTAAATCCATTATATAACCGTACCAAGATACAGCTTAAGATATATGCATCTGCATCCTCAGTAAAAAGTGCTGATAGGGATTGTATTGGGGAACGAATTAATTTCCATGCCAGGAAAAGTATATGTGAAACATTTAACACGCAAGGTTTAACCAATTCTTTTTTCAACCCGGCGTTTTCCAATAAATATGTGTTCACTACCTGTGATGTGCAATGGGTCTAGTAAGAAGCTCCATTAACTGAATGCATTTAAAATTGAATATCTTATTTAAATAAATCTTAATTTAAATTATCTAAATAATCTGACTTTTAAGCACATAGGAGAGAATTACTCCTACCGATCCGAATAGTATGCCGATAAGCCATATGATAATAACCACCTGTTCCTCGCTCATGGGTCGTCTTAAAACGGATCTTATAAGGGAATTAAAACCTCCATCAGGTACAATGAGCTTACCATCTTCTCCGACCTCGGTGGGGCTGTGATCCTGTCGTTCCATCACTCCTGCACTGTAAAATTTTAATAAACTATCTATAATGTTGGGAATAAGCACGATAAGGGCTATTATCTTCACCCTGCCGATAAAGGCCACCACCACTATGGTGGCACCGATGATCAGGGTTCCCACATCACCAGGGAAGACACGGGAGGGATGGCGGTTGTAGATTAAAAAGGCTAAAAGAGCCCCCAGCATGGCCATGGATATTATAGCCACATCGTATTTTCCCATAATTATACAGGAAGCTGTCAGGGAGGTCATGGCAATAGCTCCCAGTCCTGATTCAATTCCATTGAGTCCAGCAAGCATATTGGTTAAATTAGCAGCTATAGTAACGGCTAACGGTAGCAGAAATAGGTATATGATATCAACATTGGGGGGAGCAATCCAGATAAGGGGTAATCCAGCAAACCATAGAAGAATAAGCTTTTCTTTAGCAGATAGTCTTATCAGATCATCCACCATCCCCACCATCCCCACCAGGAGGATTACCAGGAGAGTTATGATCAGGGTAAATTGTAGTTTAGGATAGAGGTAGATGGCTACAAACAGGCCGATGATAAAACCAAGGAGAATGCCAATTCCACCCATTTCAGCTATTTCAGGTTTGCTGGGTTTATGAATGTCCTTCCCTACTATTTCGGCCTCTTGAAGTTTTTTTATTAACCGGGGCATGGCCAGGTAAGTGGTAAGAAAGGCTATAATTCCACAGAGACTGGAAATTATTATCAGATCCTGATATTGGAGAATTTCAAGTGCCATAATTATCATCTTTTATAAATAATAAGCCTGACAGTCCTCATTTAATATACGGCCAATAGTCATCATTAATAAATTCGCCGGATATCATCTTTTAATAAAGCTGTAAACAGTTCTTAATGGTATGTTTAATTTTTCAGATATTTCACGAGCAGATAAACCTTTTTTATAGAGACTTTTTGCTTCATTTTCAGTTTCTGATGTATATTTAGGGGTTCTTCCTCTTTTAAGCGGAGTTTCATTGAGATAGTACACTGTTTTTAGGGGGATGTGTAATTTATCTGATATTTCCTGGAAATTATAACCTTCTTTCTGCATCTCTTCAATAATCTTTATTTCTGATTCACCATATTTTTTGGGCCGTCCCTTCCTTATCACCGGCTCAATTTCAACTCCCAGTTTAGAGAGAGCATCCACATATTTGGAAGATGTACGTTTATAGATACTTGGAGGGCACTTTATCCTTTTTAAATTAGGATGCTTCTCCAGTATTTCCATAACTTTTCGGGAGGATAATGGTTCACTTACATAAATCTCTTCGTCCAAAAATAGCACCTTTAAGGGTGGTTTTAATGGAATAATTTATTCCTTGATCATTTCCAGAAATTTCTGAGCCTTGGGGGTGGATGGTTTCTGGAAGGTTTCAATTTTATCCTTCTCAGATTGAACATCATCAGAACTTAAGGAAAATACGGCGGCTGATTCTTCTAATGATAATTTTCCAAAGCTATTTAAAATAACAGCCCCCACTGCAGCAGGGTTGGTTTTAAGATGTAAACCCTTCATTTTCTTTTCCATTTCGAATTTACCAGATAAAATTTTGCTTATGTTAGTAATCTGTTCTATTTTCTCATTGAAATATGATTTTAGAAT
>MVQZ01000316.1 GCA_002067565.1 Methanobacterium sp. PtaU1.Bin242
AAGCTGGAAGGACCCGGTGAAGTACAGCTTTACTCATGGAGGAAAAGACGGTTACCCCTATCCTGTGGACCGTGAAGTCTACGATCACTCCATCGGGACCCTTAAAGAAGCCCTTGAAGGGGCTAAACTGGAGAGGAAAGAGAAATATAATGCTATCAAAAGGTTGGAAGGCTTGATCAATGAATAAAAAATGGAGTTTATTGAAATGAAAAGAATCTATCCATTACTGGGAATAATTGGTCCTTTAACCTACATCATCGCAGTTTTCATGGGAGGCGCCTTACGTGGGGATTACAATCCCTTTTATAATTCCATAAGCGAATTCCTCATACCAGGGTCACCAAATTTATTGGTGTTGAGTATTCTATTCGCCATATACAACGTATCGTTAATTTTATTTAGTTATGGAATATTTCAGGACCCTAAACTAGCTAAAGGTAAAACATTAAAAGTCGCGACGGTAATGATTGCCTTAATTGGTATTCTAGGCCTCCTGTTTATCTTCTTCCCACAGGACCCTCGCGGAGCACCAGCAACTCTAGCCGGCACCATCCACCTGATACTGGCCGGAATCACATCCCCCTTAACTATATTAGCCGTATTCCTGGCCGGATTTTCATTCAGAAAGGAAAGGAAAAATAAACCATTTGCATGGTATTCATATCTTTCAGTCCTGGTGATCTTGATATCAGGAGGGATGACTGCAGCTTCAATTGCAAACAATTCGCTTTACGGAGGTTTGTTGGAGCGGATAACCATCTTCACATTTTTGGTGTGGGTTATGGTGTTTTCTTATCTGTTACTTCGAGGAAAATTCGCTAACAAATAATTTATGAGCATGTTTGAGAGAATAATTAATAATATTAATATAGTTAATAATACATAATTCAACCGGTGGAGAAATGTTTCAACCAAATTTTGAGTACACTTCTAAAATGGTTAACACTCTCGTTGAAATCACTTCAGCGAGGATATGATGGTGAACTCTTATATTGTTCCTAAATTAGAGTTAACGTTACGTAGATATGTTCTTATTAAGTCTGCGCATGCATACTGCAATTGAAGGAAATCCACTAAATCTTGATGATGTTGACAGGCTCCTTCAAGGGCAGAGAGTGATTGCTTTAGAAAAATCTAAACAAGAGGTTATTAATTATCTTGATGTTCTTCAAAATATTGAGGATTATCAGGAAGATGGTAAAATAACTGAGCAAATGGTACTCAATCCATAGGGATGTGACTAAAAAAACTCTAGATGATCCGAGCTATGAGGCAGATATCGTGATGTGCAGGTTTATGTTGTAAACAGAATGAAAGAAATAATTTTCACGCCTCCACCACCTTATGAAGTTTCTAAACAAATGAAAAATTTCATAGAATGGTTGGAAACAACTGATACTGCCGATATTCACCCGGTTATTGTTGCTGGAATATTACACTATGAATTTGTAAGAATTCACCCTTTCGTTGATGGTAACGGTAGAACAGCCAGAGTATTGGCCACCCTTATATTGTATCTTAAAGAATTCGACATTAAAAGATTCTTTACGTTGGATGAATTCTATGACAACGACCGACCAGCTTACTACGCCGCCTTAAACTCGGTTGATCAAGAAACACTGGACATCACGCATTGGTTTGAGTATTTCTTAGATGGTGTATTAGCATCCATATCCAAAATAAAAGAAGAAATCTTATTACTTTCTCCAGATCAACATAAAAAAGGACTAAAAGGTCAAATAGAACTGGGTGAAAGACAAGTTAAAATTCTGGAAAAGATAAATATAAATGGGAAAATTACAAAGTACAGAAATCCAAAATATTTTCAAAATATCTCGTCAAGCTGCTTATAAAGAGTTAAAAAAATTATTGGAGCTTGATGTAATCGAAAGAAAAGGTGCAAGCAAGGCAACCTATTACACTTTTAAGTAGTTAAATGAGTTGACGTAATGGTTGACGCAAATTTTCAATAGTTCATGATTAAATTCACGATTAGGTTCATGATTAACTTCGAGATAAGTTGATGATTAGGTTTCTAGTTGACGATACAGTTGACGCATTGGTTGACTTAATTTCTCATAGAGTTCGTGGTTAGGGCTCTTGCCCACTTCTCACCAGTCATCTATAAATCTTCTACTTTATCAAACAATGAAATTAGTAATTCTCCTTCCCTGGTTAATTTTCCTTCCCTGAACAATCCCAGTTTTTCCAGATAGGGATCGGTAGATTCTTTTTGAAGTAGTTGATGTCCTAAGGTTGAATTTTTTAAGGTCATTATATCTTCAATAGAAGCGCTTTTTACCAGTTCTTCCCTTGAGATCTCACCATCTCTTAATACTATGATCCTTTCTGTTCTTTTGGCCACTTCAGGGTCGTGGGTGACCACAAGGAAGGTGGTGTTTTTTTCTTGGTTGATTTTTTTCATTAAATCCATGATCTCCTGTGTGGTACTGGAATCCAGTTCTCCTGTAGGTTCATCTGCCAGTACCAGAAGAGGATCATTTACTAAGGATCTGGCTATGGCCACTCTCTGTCGTTCTCCTCCTGAAAGCTGTGAGGGAATATGATGCATCCTATTTTTCAGCCCCACCAGATCCAGTAATTCTGAGGCCTTAGCCCGTCGTTTATCTATGGGCATCAATCCATGTAATGGGAGTTCCACATTTTCCAGTGCAGTTAGGTAACCGATGAGGTTGTGGAACTGGAAGATAAAGCCTATCTTCTTCGATCTGAAGGTATCCACATCTCTAATCGAGGATAAATCTTCATCATCGATGATTATGTCTCCTGATGTAAGAGAGTCTAGTGTTCCAAGTAGTGTTAGAAGTGTGGTTTTCCCAGAACCAGAAGGGCCCATAATGGATACAAATTCCCCCTTCTCAATCTCTAAACTAACTCCATCTACCGCTTTTACTTCTCCAAAATGTTTTTTGACATTAACCGTTTTAAGGAACATGATATCACCTTTACTCTCGGGATAAAGCCTCCATAGGACTCATCTTTGAAGCCCTCCATGCCGGATAAAATCCCCCCAGAATACCAAGGATTATGGTAATGAGAAAAACCCCT
>MVQZ01000317.1 GCA_002067565.1 Methanobacterium sp. PtaU1.Bin242
AAAGGTATTGGTGAAGAATTTTGGAAGAAACTTTATCAAAAAAGAATTAAAGATTCATCACTCAGTTACGAGGAATTTAAATGGTATGAAAACCGTAAAAATAACAGAGGAGTTATTGACGGTACTTTATTTGATATTCTGGCCACCAGAGACTGGGATGAAATTGAAGGTAACTATGGTGAAACTACATATCAACCTCAGGGAACAGTTAAAATAGAGTGCACAATATCTGATGCCCTTGCTGCACTTGACAATCCTGCCATTTATAAAGTGGAGGATGTTAATATTCTGGAAGGTCCGAAAATCCATATAGCTGAGTTAACATCATTTACTCATACATATGCCGGTCAGGTTCAGGAGAAAGAGAGAGTAATTGCTCAGGGAAAACTGGAAAAGGTAACCAATGAAAAATCGGGAAAAATAAAATACCGGCTGGTTGTGGGAACCACCAGAGAATCTGTGGATGAATATATAAAATTAAAGGATCTCCAGATTCAATAAAAAAATAAAAATATCCTAATATAATTTATCGATATAATCAGAGTATATAACTGAGTTTATTGTACAGATTATATAAACCGAGTTTAGTTATAATTATGAATCATCAAACAAGGAAGATTTAAATGACAGATAATGCAGTAAATATTGGACTAATTGGTTTTGGGACCATAGGAAGCGGTGTAGTTGAAACTTTCAATATGAACCTACCCCTTATCGAAGAGAAGGTAAAAAGAAAGGTTAATCTTAAAAAAGTAGCTGATCTGGACATTGTAACAGATAGGGGAGTTGAAATTAACCCAGACATCCTTACCACTGATGTAAAGGACATACTGGATGATCCTGATATAAGTATAGTTATAGAATTAATTGGTGGCTACCAACCAGCTTTAAAATTCATATTAGAGGCTATGGAAAAGGGAAAACACGTTGTAACTGCCAATAAAGCCTTGCTTGCTAAACATTGGGAAGAGATCACGGATTGCGCCCGGAGAAATCAGGTTAGAATTAGCTTTGAAGCCAGTGTGGGGGGCGGGATACCTCTCTTAAAGCCCCTGAATGAAAGTCTGGCTGCCAATAATATCCAATCAGTATATGGTATAATAAATGGCACTGCCAACTACATACTTACGAAAATGGCTGAAGAACATCGGGATTTTGAAGAAGTTTTAAAGGAAGCTCAGGAAAAGGGTTACGCAGAACAAGACCCGACCTTTGACATTGAAGGCCATGACACCGCTCAAAAGTTGATTATTCTCACCATACTTGGATTTGGTGTTTATGTGGAACAGGAAAGATTCCATGTGGAAGGAATAACCCGTATCACCCTGGAAGATATTGAATTTGCCAAAAATGAGCTGGGATGCTGCATTAAATTACTGGCAATCTCCACCATAGCTAACGGAAAACTGGAGGTAAGGGTACATCCCACCCTGATACCTGAAGAACATCTGCTTTCATCTGTAAATGGCGTATTTAATGGAGTCTACATCATAGGAGATGTGGTGGGACCGGTGATGATGTATGGTCAGGGTGCAGGTATGATGGCCACCGCCAGTGCCGTAGTGGGAGATTGTATAGATCTTATTGAAGGAATGGACAGGATTGTTAATTATGGTCCTGAAAAAACTAAAGTTACCAATATAAAGGATATAGAGGAAGTAGAAACTAAATATTACCTTCGACTTACTGTTATTGATAAACCAGGTGTTTTACATGAAATATCCGGCATACTGAGTGATCTGGATATAAGTCTGGAGTCTGTAAGTCAAAAAAAGCGGGAGAAAGGTCAGGAAGTTCCTATTTTTATGGTAACTCATGAGGCTAGTGAGAAAAACATGCTCAAAGCTATTGAAAGAATCGAAAAATTGGATTCAGTAAAAGATGAAACTGTTTTTATCCGTTTACTTTGAATATCTAAATCAGAATGAATAGATAATTTTTTAAATACTTTTTTTTATTTCTCTTTCATATTCATTTTTTTGGGAAAATAAATTTTAATAATATTTATAACCACAATCCTTAGAATTTCCATCTTAAATTCATTACTTTTTTATGTTAGTTTTTATACCAACTATTAATAATAAAATAGTAAAAAGTATTAAATAATAGGAGGATCTTATCCAAAGATAAGAATAAAAAAACCAAAAATTTCCTAATAAGCAAAATTAAAGGGTTGATTAAATGATCAGCGTTTCATGGATTGGAGATTACACTTACTGTCCCCTAAAACTGTATCTAAAACAGGTAATGGATGAGGATAGAGAATCCCACCACTTGGCCCTGGGCAGGATGCAACATGAGATTAGAAGAGGCTTTGAAGAGATTACAAAACGAAATATATGGGGATTAAAGGAGGATATGAGTTTTAGAGAAATTAGAGAAGCATTGTTTTTAGATGTACCCTCATTAGTGGAAGATATTTTCAAGGAACATTATGATGCAGGTCTATCCCCAGATCTTCCACCATTGAATGACCCTTCAACCATCTGTGAAAATCTTATCGAAGATCTTCAAATAGAATCATTTATAATAGCCTTTAAAGTTAATAAAATCCTGCAGTGGAGTGAAAAACCTTCATTAAAAATTGTGGACACGTTATTTCCCGCTTCACTCATTGAATTTTCCATGAAGAACCATGAACTTAATTTAAAAGGAAAAGTGGATAAAATAGAGCTGCTGGAAGGTTATTATTATCCCATTGAAGTTAAAAGTGGAAAACCTCCGGTTAATGGCGTATGGAAATCACATGCAATTCAAATCGCTGCATACGCCATTTTAATAGAGGAAAAATTTAAAAAAGAAGTTCCGGTAGGTTATGTGGACTATCTGCAAATAGGGGATAGAAGAACAGTGATCATAGATGATCCTTTAAGAGAAGAATTATTCACAGTGCTCAGTGAAATGAACTCCATAATAGAAGATGGTTACGTGCCAGAGATAGTCCAAAACCCCAATAAATGCAGAGCATGTGATTACAGTGATTTTTGTGAGTACTGTAATGAATGAACCATTATATCAAATTAAAAGGTAATCAAATGTGTTATTTGATATGAAATAATGATTGCGGTTTTGATTTGTCCGGACATCCAGCCATCAGGACCTGATCATGGTCAGAACCATCTTGAATCTTTCCAGTGCATTGAGAGCATGAGGATCATTGGCAGGCATGATTATCATCTCTCCAGCATTAACTATATTTTTATTACCTGAAATGACGATCTCCGCCTTTCCATCTACTACCTGAACCATGGCGTCGAATGGTGCGGTGTGCTCACTTAATCCTTCTCCTTTATCAAAGGCAAATATAGTTACTGTCCCTGTTTCTTTCCTTATGATCTCTCTGCTAACCACAGAGTCTTCCTGGTACTCTATCAAATCTACAACTTTTAAAGTCTTTCCTTTAAGTTCTGCTGACATTTTTTTTCACCTGATTTTGATATATCTCTAAATTAAGATCTTGTAATATACTAAATAATATGCCATTATAACAATTCTTCTACTGATATGATTTTCATATTAACTAATCTTATACCCCACTTATCTAACATTCACTTATCTAATAGAGTATTATCCCTCTTCAACATATTTATAGAACTTTTGAGCATAGCTAATAAATTCTAATCGGGAATATATGAAATCCCTAGCATCTTCCGCGTCTTGGATATGGTAATCTTTTTTAGAGATGACATCATCAAATCTGCTTTTTATATCTTCTTTAATAAAATTTATCAGGAAATTAAGTAGCTCATCTATCTTTTCAGTTTCAATTGCCTTATCTACCTTGGGAATAATGGGACCCCAATCAATTCCAGCTGGTTTTAGACCATTATATAACTTTCCATCTCCTTTTAGGTGTAAACGTACTGCAGTTTCAAAAAACCAGTAGTCAGCTAATTCTGCTGCTTCTCCACTGAGTTCCCTTACCGAAAGAGTCCTTTCAAAGGCATCTTTCAGCTCTCTCTCATCCTCTACAGAAACATAAGGGAGTATATATTTAAAATTTTCCATGTCTAATGCTATTTCTGCAGCTTTTACCACCGGCCCATCCATACTCTCCATATGATATGTCATAAAATCACCTTCCCTCCCTATTATACTTTTAAGGTCCTACTAAAATTACCTCTATCTCCTTCAATAATTCAATAGAACTTCAATAGTCTATGATCTTATGTTTTAACTGTTTTGTTTTATATTTTATTTAGTATTGTTGGTTAAAAAAACCAGGGGAGGTTTAGAATGTTACATTAAATTTTGGAGATTATACACAAAATATAAGATTCTTTATGATCATATTAGATGTGGTGATTATTATGGATAAAAAGGCTGAAGAGTTGTTGCAAAAATGTGAGAATATAGATGATAGCAGTGTTATGGGTTCCTGCAAGGTCATGTTAGAGATGATGGCCAAAGAAAATGTGGAATTAGGAGATAAAACCAGCGAAACCTATCTGGAAATGGCTGAAAACCTTTCCCCACAGGATGTTCCTAAAGTTTTGGCACTGGCCCTTAAAATAAGAGAAAGTGGAGATATTAAAGATACCGAACTAAAAAACGCTGCCAGTAGACTTATAAGAGCAATAGAAATGAG
>MVQZ01000318.1 GCA_002067565.1 Methanobacterium sp. PtaU1.Bin242
CCTTAAAAAGTTAGTTAATGAAGGAATAATTAATTCTAAAACAGACCCTAAAGATTCCAGGAAAAAAATATTTTTTATCAGCTCAGAATACTTAGGTGATCTAACAACAGAAAGGAAATTAGGGGACGAAATTGAAGATTATGTATCCAGCTTCGTTATGAACGATGGGGATCCATTTGAATTTTTCAGATTGATGTTTAAAACCATAAGAGTAGGTTTAATAAGGCAAGGAATTAATATAGACCCCATATTATATGAGGCAGGCATAAATGTGGGTAACGCACTTTATGAAAGAGTATATGACCAGGATATGAACAAATTTCTGGAGAATATAGCTCAATTTTGGGAAACACATTATCTGGGCAATGTAAAAGTGCAAAGTCTTGAACCTCTCATAATTAATGTTTCTGAATGTTATGAATGCCGGCATTTACCTTACCTGGGAAAACCTGCCTGTGCATTTGATGCAGGAATTCTAAAAGCATTATTTTCCACTTATTATAAAGACGAAAGAACTGTAGCAGAAACAAAATGTTATGCCATGGGCGATAACTACTGCAGCTTTGTTATAAACAAAGTTTAATGCTTCTAAATTATTCCATCTAATCATCGGTTGAATTACGAAATTTTTTTTTTAATTTCTGATGAATAGAACTATGTTTTAGAGGGAATGGGGTGGGTTGGTGACTGTGCTGCATCACACATCTAGCATGAGTGCCCTAACTTGAAACTTTAAAAAAAATCAGGTTGATTTCTTGGCTTTTTCCTGACAACTTGGACAGATATAAACATCCATATCTGTTTTAAACACCTTATCACAAATATCACATATGACATCTCTAAAACCTTCTTTTTGTGGTCTTATAGATGCACAATTAGAGAATGGGCCAATATTCCCTTTTCTTTCCATTAATGGCTTATCATCTTTATCAGTCATAGATTACCTGTATAATTTTATAAATAAATGGGTTATGAAAAGTTTATTCAATAAGTTTATTGATTTTCTCTTTTATAATTAAAACACATTTTTCTCCTTCAACATCAAGTCTGACCGTGTCTGTCGGTTTTAAGTTCTCTAAATCCAATTCTTCCTGTGCGTTTATAATTTTAGCAACATTAACACCTTTTTGTTTAAGTATTTTATCAACGCAATATCCTTCGCAGCCATTAACTGCCATGATAGGATATTTTTTTATTAATTCTCTAAATCCTTCTCTGTCTGCAGAAGTTGCACCCATACAGATTGATATAAGATCATCACGTTCTTTGACCGAATCAGCGCAGGCAGCCCTTGTAATTAGTCCATACGGGCTCATTCCACTGCAGGGAGCTAGAGCATATTTTTTATCATTTGCCATAAATTTCACCTTTATTCTAATAATTCTATTAATTTTTTAACCATATCTGTTATTTTCTGGCTTTTAAGACTGTAATGAATCCATACACCATCTTTACGGGCTTTAATATAACCTAGATTTTTCAGAATATTTAAATGATGTGAGACACTGGACTGGGGCTTATTTAAAGCACACATTATTTCACAAACACATAATTCTCCATCAGATAATAAATAAAGTATTTTAAGCCGAGTAGCATCAGATAAAGCTTTAAGTTTACCTGCATATACCTCGAATTGATCATCATAAGGTAATAACTCCATAAGCTCTTTAATTATCTTTATTTGATCTTCATTGGGTCTATCTTCACCTGTAATTTCGTAAATTTTCATAAAACCTCCTCTAATTGAAACATCCTGTAAATTGAAGATTAAATTTTTATTTTATAAATCAATATATCAACATATATTGATATATGATGTAATGGTAAGGGTGCTTATATACTTAACGAAATATATATTAAATCCAAAAAAAAGGTATTTATTTTATAAGAACCTCCATATCCGCCCTCCCCAAAACGGAAGGCGGATAACGGATTTTTTATCGGGGCTCCAGATACCTTTCTGTGGTTTTCCGGTAGGTTATAAAGGACAAGAAGTAGGTAAAGAAAGTTATTACCATTACCGGTATTAACTGGTCGAATATCGCGCATAAGTTGGCGGAGAAGTGCAGGAAAACCGCAAATAGATAATACAGTGCTGCTCTGTTTGTGGCGATTCCATATGCCACCAGTGATGTGCTTGCCGCGTGGAAAAACAGACCAGGTAACCTGAGATAAAAGGGAGCACCATAGAACAAGACGTATATGATAAATTCGGTGATACCAAATCCTAATCCCACCAGCAACCCCAAGATGAATAAAGATCTCTCACTGAGTGAATAACGATAGAAGAGCGGATAAGCCTTAGAGAACTCCTCTATGATAGGGGCCATAATAACTACAGATATGACCTGGATGTAGATATCAGGAAGAAAAGAGTAAAAACTTTGGCCTAAAGCACTTAAAAAAAGTGTTACCGGTATGCTGACTATGATTCCGGATATCAGGAAGAATATTCTCTCCCTCCATCCCAACTTATGGGGTTTGATTGTTATGGTACCATCATTTGTTACGACCATTGGTTCACCTTATTTAACAATTTTATACTAGAAAATAACGATTTATCTCAATTTCTTGAAATCTAGAATGAAGATAATGTTATGATAAATAGGTGTTTATAAAGGTTTCTACTGGATTTTTGACACAAAATGAAATTATTACTCAAAAAAAAAGGATTACGGTTTTAGAAAAATTATAATCATGAAGTTGATCATGAACCTAATCAAATCATATAATATATCGACAATTCTGCTTTAATTCCTTTAAACATTTAAATTCACGCTTAAAATTTCTAAAATCTTCGCTATGAATTGGAATGCTTTAAATATTTTGAAATTTACTATCAAATGTATTTGACTACTTATTCGACCATCTATTTGACTACCTATTATTCATATTTGCGTCAACCATTACGTCAACCATTACGTCAACCATTACGTCAACCATTACGTCAACTACTTGAAAGTGTAATATGTAGCTTTGCCAGTGCCTTTTCTTTCAATTAAATCCAACGTTAACAGACGGTTAGAGTGAATTTTTTATTTTTTGCATATTTTTTTAAGAGCGCCTGGTTGAAGAGGTTATTTTTCATGTGATCAAAGTAGAATTTAAGGCTTACTCATATAAAATGCTTCTCTTTAAAAAGAATAGTGTTAATGTCATCTAACCCGGTATCTTACCTGAATTATTTGACATTTTCCTAAATGTAAATTTATTTATTCCCACCAGCCGCCACTACCACCGCAGGTGGAGCAAACTTCCCATCCATGTGCACCTACTGGCCAACCTCCAGCTCCGCTACAGGTAGGGCAGGTGACCCATTGTTTATCATTGTTGTCGTCATTGTTGTCGTCGTCATTGTTGTTATCATCATTGTTAGTGTCATCACTGGAACTGTCCGAGTTTTCGCTACTTGTTTGTTGTGTATTTCCCGTGTTAACCGAGTTGTTAACAGTTATGGTGTTAGGGGTTGCATTTAGATTGGCAGAGGTTGCATTAAGGGTTTTATTCTGGCTTGAGGTCATAGTTACAGCCGCCACTCCTCCTAAAACAACCAGTAAGGCTATTACTGCCAAAATCCATTTTGCTTCCACAAATATTCACCTCCCTTATTTTTTTTTATAGGGTTTATGAAAGGTCATATATAACTTAATATTTATTGTGTGTTTACCAACTATTTAAAATTTCCGTCCTTTAAATTTAATTTAAATCTCATCAAAGAGGAAAAATTAATAAACCACTAAAAGGGACCCATATTATTGTGAATATCAGAATTTTTTTATTTATTATATAATTAGTTTTTATTTCAAACCTTCTTCAAATTCTTTTATCCAGAATAATTCCTTAATAATAAGATCTCCAGGGCCTTTAGGGTTTTTTTCGATTTCTAAGCGTCTATAGTCTGATAAATGATTTAAAAGAATTTCCCATTCTTTTATGTTAGAGTAAACTACTTTTTTTATCTTATAAATCTCATACTCCAGTGATTCTATAACATGATCCACATCATTGCCCTCCTTTAAACATGTTATATGTTTATTTAGAATTGATGGAAGGGCTCTTACAATCTTTATCTGGGCCACCAGATATGTTTCATAGGGATTATTATATATATCATATTCTAAATCCTTAAATCCACCATCAACTTTATATTGGCCATTTATTTCTGATTCATCCTTTTTATAATATTTTGACAATTGTTCTAGGAGATCATTTTCCCTGCTCTTCATGGATGATTTATATCTGTTTAATTTATTAATCATCCAGGTTCTTTCATTATCAGTATCCATAAAGTCACCAGGATATTTCAGTTTTATCATAATAATATTCATTAAATGATGATTTCAGGTTAGCTAATTATTCTTTCCAGTCTTTTGAAAGCATGGTATTTATCTTTCTTCTCCAGTTTCGCCTCTTCAAGAGCCTCTTTTAGGGTTTTTATGGAGTGATCATATACTTCACGGTCCACAGGATAGGGGTAGCCGTCTTTCCCTCCATGGGTGAAACTGTACTTTACCGGGTCCTTCCAGCTGGGCTTTGATCCGTAAACCAGGTCAGATATCAGGGCCAGTGCTCTGATTTTTTTAGGACCCATACCTTCCAGTGAAACCATCTCCTCATAATCTGAAGGTTGCAATTCCCAGGCCCGTTTCAACACTTCAAATTCTCTATCAGAAAGATCCATATCCAGTACCGGGTGGTGTCTGGGCATTTTAAATTCAGGAACATGATCATCTAGACTGCTCTGGAACTGGCTGGTTAATGGTGTTTTATCCTTGAAATATTTGCGGAGATGTTCTGGGTTATCGCATAAAAGGTCCACACTGATTTGTCTACTGTCCCTGCTTTGGGATGCGGTCATGTCCAGTGATTCTGGTTCTAACTTATCGCAGCATATTCCCTGGTGAGGTTCCTCCATAAATTCGGCTACATTTTCTGAAAGCCAGTGATATCTGCGGGCGTAGCGGCTTTCATTGTTCATACCTTGCTGGATAACCGCCCATCCCCCCTTTTCGGTTAAAAGGAATGTGTGATGGTAAAGCTGGTAGCCGTCCTGAATACAGGAGTTGTCTATTTTGGCTGATAATCTGCTGGAGTAAATCAGTTCATCAACTTTACTGGTTGATAAAGAGAAGATATCCCCTGCTTTCTGGATATCTGTGGGTGTTTTTCGTGATGCGCGGCCTTTGCCACCAGCAACCATTATCCCATGTTCCTCTGGATCAATAGCCATTTTCATGGCCCCGCAAGTGGTGGTGGTGGTTCCTGAGGAATGCCAGTCAAAACCAATCACACAGGATAATGCCTGAAACCAGTATGGATCAGACATTCGCCTTAAAAACTCATCGGTTCCGTATTCATAGAGCAAAACCTCTGTTATCCCCCTGGTTAACTTCACCATCCTGTGAAATAACCATTTAGGGGCATGCCCACCGTGTAATGGAAGATTAACCACTCCTCTGCGAGAATGCATTCTGTGTACCTTCACTATAATTATTAAATTAACTATTCATTATATTCTCTTTTTTTTAGCTTTTAAGTAATTTGGTAGATTATTTTATCCAGTTCCCGGAGTATGGACTGGTTTTTATCATGCCTAAAGTTGTTTTTTATATGTTTTCTGTAGAAATCCAGTTTCAAGAGGAATTTCTCCAGATCATCCTTGTCTGGATCTTCATGGAACTCCCCATACTTCAGCCTCTCCAGATAGACGGCATTAAGTATCTGCTCGAAATGTTTTTTCACCGGTATGCTGAAAACAGGCTTGCCCAGATAAAGAGCCTCAGATATCAAGGTGAATCCACCATTAGTTATCACCGCCCGAGCAGAAGATAGATCTTCAAAAAATTCATCCTCATTAAAACATTTGAAGGTTAAATTACCCTTCTTCTCCTCTTTATGGAATCCATAAATTATAAATTCATCATCCAAACCAGCTAAAAGATCTATAAGCTTCAGATTAGAGTCAGTAGACTGATATACTAATATATGTTCTTCCTGGGTGGGTTTTAATCTTAGAATACTCCCCCGAAGGATAGGAGGGAACATCTTCACGTTTTTCGGATTTTTCACTGGAGGAAAGAAAAAACTGTTAATTAAATAATAACGGGGCCTCTGTAAAACAGATTTCACCACGCTTCTTGCAATTAAACTGTCGCTCAAGTATTCCTTGGAGACCTTTGAGTCACATTGGGTAATGACATGCGTATTATCCAGGCTTATCAGGGGTATTCTTAATATTTTGCTTAAAATATTGGAGTAAAATTCAAAATCAGAAATTATAATGTCTGGTTTAAATGTCTTTGCCACATTGTACATCAGATGCAGGTTATAATTAAGACCTTGGGGAAGGTCTGTGCAGTAACTGATTAATGTTTTAACGTTGTTTATCTGATCATAATTATAAACCGTGTTAAGGCCTTCAATATGGTATATTTTGTCAAATTTCTGGGAAAGATAATCATAAGCCCTGTCAATAGCAAAAATAGTCACATCATTTTTCTTTTGAAGGTATTCAATAACCACCCCACTACGTATGGCATGACCCATTCCCTCACCACACACTCCGTAAAGGATTCTTTTTCCTTCAGGAGAATGTTCATGGGGTAAAGGGAGATTAGCCATTATTTTAGGTGACTGCATGATGCCATCTTTCTTTATATGATTTAGGTTGAAAATCTATTATGATAAAGTTTGTTTGTAACATTAAATTAACCATTATATTCTCTTTTTTTTAGCTTTTAAGTAATTTGGTAGATTATTTTATCCAGTTCCCGGAGTAGGGACTGGTTTTTGTCATGTTTGAATTTGGATTTTATATGTTGCCTGTAGAAATCCAGTTTCAAGAGGAATTTCTCCAGATCTTCCTTGTCTGGATCTTCATGGAACTCCCCATACTTCAGTCTCTCCAGATAAATGGCATTGACTATCTGTTCGAACTGTTTTTTCACCGGTATGCTGAAAACTGGCTTACCCAAGTACAGAGCTTCGGATATTAGACTGAATCCTCCATTAGTTATCACCGCCCGGGCAGAAGATAGATCTTGGAAAAATTCATCCTCATTAAAACATTTGAAGGTTAAATTACCCTTTTTCTCCTCTTTATGGAATCCATAAATTATAAATTCATCATCCAAACCAGCTAAAAGATCTATAAGCTTCAGATTAGAGTCACTGGTCTGGTAAACAAATATGTGCTCTCCTTGTGTGGATTTTAATCTTAGAACACTCCCTCGAAGGATAGGAGGGAACATCTTCACCTTTTCCGGATTTTTCACATGGGGGAAGAAGTAGCTGGTTATCAGATAATAGCGGGGTAGCTGTATGAAAGATCTGACCACTCCTTCTGCTGTGATTCTTTCGCTTAGGTATTCCTTGGAGACCTGGATATCGCATTGGGTCATTACATGCATATTATCCAGGCTTATCAGGGGTATTCTTAATATTTTGCTTAATAAATTGGAATAGAATTCAAAATCAGATATTATAATGTCTGGTTTGGAAGCCTTAGCCACACTGTACATCAGACGAAGGTTGTTCTTCAGATCCTGAGGAAGGTCCTTGATGTTGTTGATCAGTGTTCTGGTGTTGTTTACCTGATTGGCCTCATAAACCGTTTTAAATCCTCCGATACGATAAACATCCTCAAATTTTTGGGAAAGATAATCATAGGCCCGGTCACTGGCAAAGATGGTTACATCATTTCTCTCTAGAAGATGTTCTATAATCACCCCATCACGTATGGCATGGCCCATTCCCTCACCACACACCCCATAAAGGATTCTTTTTCTTCCATGATAATGGCCGAAGTTATAATTCAGTTCATCAGCACTGATTTTTCTACCGGTGAATTGATAAAAGGTGCTTTTTGCGTATTTAAGGGATAGATTTCTCCTACCTTCCTCTTGGAGTCTTCTGGTGGAGACAAAAAGCCTTGGATTTCTTAAAACTTTAAAGGAACTGATAAAGGCAATTTTTTCTATGTAATCGGTGTCCTCTCCAAAGTCCAGATCTTCATCAAAACCTCCCACTTCCTCATGCAGATCTTTTCGAGTTAAGATTCCGTAACATCCAGCTCCATGTGGTTTTATGGACTCCACTCTCCTCATGAAAAAGTTGGCAAAATCATGGGACAGTTTATCAAGGGTGCTATCACTTAAGGGAACGATTTGAGTTATGGAAATGCCCAAATCATATTCTAAAAACTCTTCCAGCGCGCTTTCAAGGTATCCTCGGGTTAAAACCACATCAGAATCAAGAAATAGTAGAAATTCTCCCTGAGCTGCTTCAGCACCGTTGTTCCTGCCAACAGAAGGTATGCCTCCTTCAACTATTTTACAATGGTACTCTCTGGCAATATCCAGGGTATGATCCTCTGAGCCGGCGTCAGCTACTATGACCTCATAATCTGTGAAGTTCTGTCTTCGGATACTCTCCAGTAGTGGGGGAAGGTAATTTTCCTCATTATAGGTGGGAATAATAATACTGAGTTTCATGTCTTCTTAATTCACCAGTTAGATGTTATTAGTTACTTATATGATCCTTATTTTAAAGTAGTTTTCAATTTTTATATTTACCCTAATAAATTTAATGATAGTTTTTTAAAAATAGGAGTAGAAATTCCATGTAGTGAAGAACCCATCAGCTTTACCCTTAAAAACATTGAATAAACTCTTTAATATCTCTTTATCACTTTTATTAGGTGATAAATTAATGATAGTTGTATTATTATTGTTTTCTATACTTATAACGTCATAGCCAGCTAGATCTACCGGTTCTGTTTGATTAATTAGTGTTATTTGATGATAATCTGTGTTAGAACCCCCTATTTCAAGACAGAGTCCGGCCAGTATGATTACCAATACTATCATAGCGGGTTTTATCAGATTTCTTTTTGAAAATGGTTTTTCAATATAGTACATACCTATCAAACCAGCAAACCCTATTATAGCCGGATTAGAAAACAAACCACCATCTACCATCCCTATCAATGTTAGAGCAGCTGCAAATGCAATAATAAGCCTGTAATGAATCATCCTGCTATCCATGGA
>MVQZ01000319.1 GCA_002067565.1 Methanobacterium sp. PtaU1.Bin242
TCCTACGGTTTTGAGCTATTTTTGTTTCTCCAGGGGTGTACTGGGGTTTGTATGACATGTTCAATCACCTATTAACTTCACAGTTTCTTTGGAGTTGGTCTTAGGATCTACCAGTCCTATCAGGCTGGGATCGAAATCTTCTTCGATACCATAGGCTACTTTCAAATTATCTGATACAGTAGTCTGTGTTCTGGTAAAAATACCTACTCTTACATCAAAACCGAAATTTAAGGTTTCTTCGAGAATAGATTTTGTTTTTTCAACGAATTCTTCCAGATTTTCCTGTCTGATAGTGACTATTATGTCTCCAACAGAAACTAAAAGTTCAACTTCTTTTCCTTTGACAGTAATGATCTTTCTATCAGGATGGTTAACACTGGTTCCCCGTGCAGGACCATATCCTACAATTTTGGGTAGGGATTCTCCGTTCACCAGGAATCGTAAGACTCCCTCCAGGTCCAGTAACTCATTGAGAATTTTCTCAGTGGTTTCTGGCTTCAGGCGTCGGTGAGGAAATATTCTCACATCAGTGGCCTTTATTGGTTCCATCTTGATCACCTGAACATACTTTAAATCTCATCTTTTACTTCGCGAGCTCCATCAGCTATGTACTTGAGAGGCTCTTTGAAATATTCGATATCGCTGTATATGGTTCCCACCATTCCAGAGGTCATTTCTGGGGAGAACATCTGGGTTCCAGCGTCCATACACATTGCTGCTGCTGTACATGGCACTGCGAATCCTTTACTGTGCCTGGTTACAACGTGGTTTCCGTGGAAGATTCCGGGACCTCCTCCGCCATAGATAGAGTGAGAGAAGAAGCTCATTCCCACACCGGTTCCCTCTACACGCCCATAGTCAACGCCAGGTAGGCCGGTTTCAAATTCAAGTATATCATTGTAATACAGTAGGGTAGATGCCACTCCCTGGGCTGCTCTGGAAGCACCGATGTTCACAATAACAGAACTTATTAATCCAGCTGCTGCGTATGCATTCCATAATGCCCAGTCCACTGGTTCATAGATTTTATATCCTGATGGCATGGTTTTAGCCATCTTTATAACCCCATCATCAATTGCTCTTTCCACCAGAGAAGTTACCACTGTTCCCACAGTTCCTCTACCATTTTCTTTAACCAAGTCAAACACCAGATTATTGGCATTTAAACCCTGATATGCCAAGCCCAATAAATGGAATCTTTCGAATGCACCTACAGCATCTCCCATTTCAAAGTTAGCTGTTTGTTCTAAAAGTGAAGATAACGCTACTGCATTTAAAGTGTTTTTCTTGGTTATGGCTACTACATGATTGGACATTATGTTTCTGAGACCGTAACCCATGCCTTCCAGTAGCTGTGGTGGACCCAGTAAAGCACTGACATTTGCACCTGAAAAATCTACTGACTGAGGGTATTTACCTAAAACAGCGGTTTTTACAGCAGATGCATCGAATTTATCCACATTAAAAGTGTCGATAATGGCCTGTACAACTGCTGAACCAGTAACCATGGTGGAAACTGTATAATCTCCCGCCATCTTTAGTCGCTGGGATGGTAACTGTACCAGAAGCTGATTCCCCCGGTTGATGAGTTTGATGTTGAAATCATCCTCATCATCAATTCGGATCATTTTTTCAATTTTTTCTGCCAGGACATCCGCATTTTCCACTATAGGCAACTTCAATTCTCTTCCAGGGATAAAATTAGATTTACCACCATAAGCAGCTTTTTCCAGTGTATTTTCTATCCCTGATAAGTTTACTGCAACGGAACGTTTGACTTCTTGGACAATCTTCTCCATTGTAGGATTTAACATTGGACTTGCCGCTTCTAAAGGAACATCTCCCTCTAAAAGCTTTCCATCTGCACCATAAAGATCTATTCTGTCTTCATAAGTCGGCATTACTTTTACACCTCTTTAAATTGTTTTTCATTATGAAATGAAATGGAAATAAGAATAAAAAATTGATTGGTTATCTTATCTGCATTTAAAATCATTATAACTTTTTTTTATCTACATTTAAAGTCATTCAAGCATTTTTATCTACATTTAAAGTCATTCTATCCATTTAACTAATATGTACCTTATTTATTTTATAAACTATGTTCATTAAATAATTATTAATCATTTTATTAATGAAAATCATTAACTATATAAAGATTTCTTTTTAAATTTTAGAGTATTAAAAATAATAAAAAATAGATAAAAAAAATATTAAACATTAAAATAAGCATAAAGGTTATTAAACCCCAATAAGGTCCAGACAAAAGTTTAATATTAAATATATTGGAACATCCATCCAGATAGGAAATGGAGAATTATATAGCCAGATTCTTATATCATGGGAATAGCTCCAGATATCCTCCTGGAAATCTTATTAACAACATAAGGAACTGTAGAAGTAATTATACTGTTTTTAGAATTTAAAGCCGCCTTTTTATCATCAGAACCTGCGGATATAATATCTGAGCTAAGTTCTTCTCTTAGATTGGTGACTGTAGATTTCTCAACCCATGGATCTACATCGCTTATAATGATTTCATCCACCAGATCATCAATTTCCTTGGCCACTGCCCATGATACGAATCTACCCCCTAATAAGGACACACTTTCGCCATTAATTACTTCAGGTATATCTTTAACAGTCTTCTCTATGGTTATTTTATTATAAAGATTAGAATTAGCTAAAACAGCCCAATGAGCATCTCCAACCGGCAGATAACCAATCTTATTGGGATAAATATTTTCAGTACCCACTATTTTAACTGCCCGGGCTAATGCTTCCAGTTCACCCCTTTGCACGGGAATGCTGGTTGTTTGACATTTCACTTCTTCTTGCATAATTTTTATCACCCGGGGCAGTCCAAAGTTTCCTCTACGGGCTGTGCCTGGGGAGTATCCACACATATAACCATGATGATTCTTGGGAAATCCGGTGATAATGGCATTCAGTCCCGCTCTAAGACCAACCCGGCATTCATCTTCATAAGCACCGTTAGTGGCGACCACCTTACCAGGGGCTAGAATCCTGGCCATGGCCACCGCTTTAGCAAAACTATCCAACCTATTTTGGGAAATGTTAAAGGGACCTCCTTCCAGAACAAAAACATCAGCCCCTATATCTATGGCTTTTTCAAAGCCAGTTATCAGGTCATCATACCCATCTCCAATGAACATTATGGCTTCCAATCCTTTTCCGGAAGATTTAGCCAATCTGGCAATCTCTTCCGCTTCTTTTAATGGCGCCGCATGACCTTCTCCGCCCTGTTCACTGGTTAAATTAACAGCCACTGAAGATGATAGCTTAATCCACTCATCTCTATCTTTCTCTTCTTCCTTTTCTTTATCAATCAGTCGTGAATGTATTCTTTCCCGGGGACATTCTTCAAATGGAGGTCCTTTAAAATAACATTCTCCATAACAGCCTATAATATCCTTTGGAAACCGCATAGGCCCATAATGGCCAAAATGATCCAGATCCAGAGGAACATCGGTTACTGCGCTGACTTCCCTGATGATGTCAATACCCCTCATTCCATGGGCCTCTGCTATATCCGCAAAAGCATAGGCACAGATATGTATGGAAGCTCCTATCATATTTGCCAGAATACAGTTCCCTAGAAGATCCTTTTTTTCTATGTCCGATGCACAGGTTCCCACTACTACCTCAGTTAGATCACATCCCAGAGGAAACTTTTTAAAATTCATCCCCAGTTTCATGGCCTCCTCAGTGCTGAGCATTGATATTGCATCAACGATTTCTGTAACATTTTTTGGTGATCTAGAAAGTTCTAATGCTGCATCCATATCATTTATAGCTTCTTTTATAATTTCCTGCATTCAATCATCTTCCTGGTTTCCTTCAATCATTAATGTTTAGGATAACTTTTTAATTGTGTGTAAAACACCTGGATCTTTATTTATCAGTTGACTTCATATCTGTGGAGTCGTAAGTGACTTCTATAATTGTTAGATGAAGATTGATATTTAAAAGTTATCATTAAATCAAAATTTAGTATTACAAAATAGGTTGGATTCCCTATAGAATTCATACCCTCAATTAAAATAGGTTTCTTAAAAGTTTTATACGAAAATAAATAAGTTAAATTATTATAAACCGATTATAATCCCCATATTAATCTGAAAAACTTAGATAATAGGTTAATAGGTATTTTGAATCTCTTATAAAAAAAAGTGTACCTTTTATACAAATAGAATCAATTAAATAATTTATTCGAACATTTTTCGCATGCATCTGCGGATGGTTCCTCGAGCTGCTACCTCACCCATAAGATTCTGCAGTTCCCTGGCAAGTGCCTGGGCTGCCACCAAATTGGTTGGTTTTACCTTAGATTTATTTGCCTGTTCCAGCATATCTGGATCAAGAGCAGATAACTTAGCCAAAGCAGCGTCCAGTTCCTCCTGTTCCTCCAGCAGATGCATAGATTTAGCACTTTTTACCAGTAAATCGGGATTTATGGCCTTTAGCATTCCATTGACACCGGAAGATTCTACCAGAGACGCCACAGTCTGCAGAGTCATGAGTATCTGTTTTTCCACCATATCTTCTGGCGCTTTAATAATCTCAGTGCCTACCTTATAATAATCAAGCACCCCTGAAAGTGTTACTGCAGTTACCAGAGAACCCATATCCGCTACAGCTGATGATACATCGGCAGGAACAACATAGGCTTCTTTTCCACAGCTTTTGGCTAGTTCTACACATTTTTGAATTTGTTCCTCAGTGGCGATATCCATATCATTACTGGAACGCCCTCCAATAACATAATGTCCATGTTGGGGAGTTCCAGGAACTGCTGCCGGGTGTAGAGAAGCAATACCTATGTCTTTCCTGTCTTTTCTCAGTTCTTTTTCCAGTACATAGTACAAAACAAGAGGTGATACTGTACATGTATTAGCAATTATACCATGTTCTGGAAGATGATGGGTGATTTCTTTAGCTATGGTGAAGGTTTTTTTACCAAAAGGTGTAAATAAAACAGCTATTTCAGCATTTCGGGCGGCTTCTGCATCATCTGATGTGATTGTGGCTCCTGAATCCTCCACAATCTTCCAGTGATTGTTGCTGAGCATGCTTTCATCTGGCTCAGCCAGATAAACATCATGACCCGCCCGAGCATATTCAATTGCCATTCTAGAACCCCCATAGGGAGGTTTTCCCCCATATTTTTCAGGTAACCTTAACTGGTTTACATAAAGGTCCTGATTTCCTGCACCATAAACTGAAACTTTCATACAATCCCGCTGATTATTTTTTTATTCATAAATCGCTTTTTTTTATTCAATCACTGATTATTTTTCACCTAAATTTATCTAAAGGTGGATTTATCTAATAGTAGGATAATTTTTTACACTTTAAATCCATATTTAATATATAAAATCTTTTAAACTGATATCTGCTTATTATATCTCCAAATATCCTTAATATCTCCAAATATCTTTTCTTTAATACCCCACCAAAAGATAAATGTCAATGACACCTTTCTAAAGGTCCCAGTGATTTTATTTTATCATAAAATTCCTGCATGGTTTTCTGGAATTTTTCACCCTCAGATGCGGAGATCCATTCAAATCTGAATCTTTCCCGGTCTATATCAAACTCCGGGAGGAGATCTTCCATGAAATTGGCTCTTCTTCTCCATTTATAGTTTCCCGCATCATAGTGACAATCCCCAATATGACAGCCACCTACAAATACACCATCGGCTCCTTCTTTAAATGCTTTGAGTATCATATCTGGATTGATTCTTCCAGAACACATGACTCTAATTATCCTAACCCCTGGAGGGTATTGCATACGTGCAGTACCAGCAGTATCTGCTCCTCCATAACAACACCAGTTACAGCAGAATCCTAATATTTTTGGCTCCTTATCTGACATTTTTTATCACCAAATTTCCTGATTTTTTAGTTAACCTAAATAACATGAATACAAAATAAAACAAGCCATAATAAGCTGTTTATTCTTTTAATCCTTCTCTGGACTGTATAATGGAGGTAATTCCTCATTTACTCCTGCTATAAATCCCGTTTTATCTTTATATTTCTTCTGCATCCTTTGGTAGATTAATGCTAATGGAATTTCCATGGGACATACATCCTGGCACTGTCCACAGTTTATGCAGCTGAAACTCATATGTGATAATCTGACTCCCTGGAATGTTAGGGGATCTGGTGGAATCTGCTCTGAGTCTACATAAAATTCCTTATCCAATGCGCATTCCTTACAGTAGCATACCGGACAAACATCCCGACAAGCATAACATTTAATACATCGATCCCAGTACTTATTCCAGTCTTCTGAGGATGGATATATCTCTTCCAGATATTTATCCTGAAATTTTTGGGCAAGTTTAATCATGACATTCTCAATTTTCTCCCTTATAGTGAGAGACTTTTCTGAAGGAGTTTTAATATCCAGATAACCTTCATTTCTAGCAGCATCCACCAAGTCTTTTCCTTTTTCTGTGTTTATTTCAATGAAGGTCCATCCTGGCTCTGCACCCCAGTTACCACATGCCACATCCGCATTTCGGGGAATCATCAGATCACATCTCTGGCAGCTTCCCCTCCTTCCATAACCCTTCTCTTCAAGCTCATCAATTTCAACAGCCTTTTCAGTACCGTCTTTAAGTTCAATAATGAACTTTCCCTTGTCTATCTCTTCTTTAACCACATCGTCAGGATCCACTTCATAAAAAAGGTCTATCATTTTTCGAGCAGTGATGGGCATCACGGTTCCACCACAATTCAGGCCTATTTCATAAAGTTTATCCCGGTCCAGCTGATTTCTTTTTTCTAACTCTTTAATGGCCATGGCATCGCATGGCTTCACCGCCACCGCCAGTTTCATATCTTTCAGGTATTTGCTTATCAGATCTCCGAACATGGTGGGTGCACAGTGCAGGGAGCCACAGGTTTCAATAATATCCTCTGAATCTTCAATAAGGGAAGGTATACCATCATAAATATCAATACCCCTAGTTAAGGTTAACACCCCCTCT
Source organism: Methanobacterium sp. PtaU1.Bin242 (assembly GCA_002067565.1). Taxonomy (GTDB): domain Archaea; phylum Methanobacteriota; class Methanobacteria; order Methanobacteriales; family Methanobacteriaceae; genus Methanobacterium_A. Next base: position 7,025 of record MVQZ01000319.1, read on the forward strand.
ACAATTTCATTATCCAGTAGATATTTGAAAATAGAGCTCACTGCCCCACCACATTCCCCTTTATCCTGTAATTCTTCATTTTTGGCTCGGGCCAGTAAATATTCGGGACTCATTTTTTATCACCTAATTCTATTCCTATCTTCTCTGCAATTTTACTGATGATTCGCTGATCCTCCAACACCTCCGCAGGTGCGGAAATGGTTTTGGAGATTTTCTGCATGTCTCCTGTGGTGTTGGTGAATGTTCCAGTTTTTTCAACCCAACAGGAAGCAGGGAACACCAGATCAGAAAGTAAAACAGTTTCATTAATAGAGCTACTTTGAGTAACTAAAAAATCAAGGTTTTTAAAAGATTCTTCAGCATAAAGAGCAGGATTATCTCCCACTACATAGAGAAATTTTACATCATTTATCAGCCGGGAAATTTCTTCTTGATTTAAGGCTGGCAGAAATCTCATGGCTCCTCTTGTATTACACTGTTTCAATACCGGGAGTATTTTTGATCCAGAGTCTTCTGCAATGTTTTGGATCTTTTCAAATTCCTCTTTTAGATCCAGTTTATTGAATATGATGGTGGCGGAGTCCTTTAATTTATTATGAACTTCAGGGCCTATATTATCCAGAAATTCGCCTATGCTCCTGATCTTTATATATTTATCTGAGTTTAACCCGGTGAATGTCTTATCTGCAGAATCTGCAGAGACTACTTCAGCACCGTTCTCCCGGGCCAGAATTATTCTCCTTCCAATTAAAGGACTTTCTTTTATCACATCTCCAACTATCAGAATAAAGTTTGAACTCTGCACATCATCCAGGGTGGCTGTTTCTATATTAAATGCAGGGAAATTTTCTGCATAGAAACCTTTCTTTTCCACTCCCAGCGCATCAGCAAACTTGCTTAAAATTTCCAGATCTTCATTGGTAGAGTTTCCCGAACCAATAATTCCAATATCTTGTGGAGTATAGGATTTTATTTTGGATACAAATAAATCTAAAGCTTCTTCCCAGCTATAATCTGAAAAAGTGCCATTTTTATTTACAAGAGGGTTTTTAGGACGATTTTCTTCAAAAACAAGTTCAATACAGTCTCTTCCTTTTTTACAGTTTTTTCCTTCGTTTATGGGATGTCTCTTGTAGGGGTAGGTCCCCACCAGCCTGTTATCAATGTTTATTAAGTTTATTCCACAACCAACACTGCACTGTGGACATATACTATGAACTACCTTCATTTTATCATGAACCTTCATTTCATCACCTTTAAATTCGAATCATTTCTAAAACCAGTTCTATTATGGTCTTTAACAATCCAAATAGGGATCAATTATAATAGATTTCTTTTTAGGTTGACTTACATTGGATTTTCTGGTAATAATTTCGTTATACACTGTATTTTCGTCAGTGGTGGTCTCTTTAGTTATATTTACCATGTTCAGCATTATCTTCATACTATTATCTAGAATCAACTGGGTAGTTTCCTCTGATATTTTTAAGTTATCAAAACCAACATTTCCCTCAACAATAAGGGTTATTGGAAATTTATCAATGGTTTTTATGCTACAAACATATACCAAAGAAGAATCATCTTTTTGGTGATAATCAACATGCCAATCAATATTTAAATGTAAATCACAGCTTTTTGGATTTATTTCTGGTCTGCTCATCTGCATTTTCCGGACAGATATCTCCAATTTCACACCTCCTTTATGATTAACTATTGACTAATTAGTATTACCCATATAAAGGTTGTGTTTAAATTCCAAAACAAATTAATCATTGCAAGGTTTATTTCTCAATAAAAAGTAATTTTAAGGATCATTAGAACAAATGGATGCTAGAATGAATTTATTATTCATGATAACAATATTTTTAAGATTTTTTTAAAAATAATTATTAATCCATATCATGTATCTGGAAATTATCCGTAGTTTATTAGAGGATTGTGAATAATTTTATGCTTATAAAACGTATTAATGGTTAATTATCCGTTATTTTTCATAATAATCAATTATAAAATCAAAAGATTTTTAAAAAAGTATTTAATTAAATTAAATAAATTGTTATTAATTTATTATTTAGTATTACTAACTTTATCTGTCCATAATTATCTAATTAACCTAAAACTATCCTATCTAATCCAATTTAAAGAATAAATAAAGTTTTTTCTATAATTATTAGAACAGGAAGTATCTCAGTATTACTTTTTCTTTAAATTGCTTCTGGAAAAGAATAACATCAAAATATTTATATGATGGTGACATCAATTAGAAATTTGTACTACTAATATATTAAGTAGTATGAATTTTTTAACAAAAAAAGGAGTGATAGTATGAAGGTTGCAATTTTAGGAGCAGGTTGTTACAGAACACATGCAGCAAGCGGAATAACTAACTTCACCAGAGCCTGTGAAGTAGCAGAAAAGGTTGGTAAGCCAGAAATAGCTATGACCCATTCAACAGTTATTATGGGTGCCGAACTCTTGGAACTGGCAGGTGTAGATGAAGTAGTTATTTCAGACCCGGTATTTGATAACGAATTTAAGGTAATAGACGATTTTGCCTATGAAGATGTTATAGCAGCCCATAAAGAAGATCCGGAAACAATCATGCCCCAAATAAGAGCTAAGGTCAATGAAGTTGCTAAAGAACTACCAAAGCCACCTAAAGGTGCCATCCACTTTACCCATCCGGAAGATGTTGGCTTTAAAGTAACCACCGATGATAATGAAGCAGTAAATGATGCAGACTTCATAATGACATGGTTCCCCAAAGGTGACATGCAGCCAGGAATAATAGAAAAATTCATCGATGATATAAAACCGGGTGCAATAGTAACCCATGCATGTACCATCCCCACTACAAAATTTAGTAAAATATTTGCAGAAAAACATGGTGATCTTGTAACATCACCCGGAACACTCAACGTCACATCCTACCACCCCGGAGCTGTTCCAGAAATGAAAGGACAGGTATATATAGCTGAAGGCTTCGCCTCAAATGATGCAATTGACACACTTTTTGAACTAGGTCAAAAAGCAAGGGGTAACGCATACAAAATGCCAGCAGAACTCCTAGGACCAGTGTGTGATATGTGTTCAGCTTTAACCGCAATTACCTATGCTGGCCTCTTGGGTTACAGAGATTCTGTGATGAATGTTCTCGGAGCTCCTGCCGGGTTTGCCCAGATGATGGCTAAAGAATCATTAGAACAAGTAACTGCTCTCATGGATAAAGTAGGTATTGATAAAATGGAAGAAAGTTTAGATCCTGGTGCACTTTTAGGAACAGCAGATTCCATGAATTTTGGATCAACTTCAGAAGTACTACCTACAATACTTGAAGCTTTAAATAAAAGAGCCGGAAAATAAAACCTTTTTTTATTTTTTTTATTTTTTAATTCAAATGCCAATTGATGAATATAAGTAATATTAAACTGATCATGTCAATCAGTTACTCCATTCAACAATCTCAAGGTGTCAAATTGAGAAATATTTTAAAAAAAGCAACAAATGAAGATAAACTTGAAAAAAGTGATATATTACGATTATTTAAAATAAAATACGCTGAAGATTTTATGGATCTGATGCAAACTGCATATAATCTGAGAAATTCAAAAAACAACTCCATAAAACTCACATCCACAGTGCATCTTACTAACATTTGCCAGGTGACTCCCAAATGTAAATACTGTGGATTTGCAGCTAAAACATCCTTAGGCGGATATTACTATCCTTTTTTTAAAAAAGACCATGAAATACTGGATGCTGTTAAATGTGTGGAGCAATCAGGCATACCTCGGGTAAGCTGCTCCGGAGCCCATGGCTATAACGGTGCTCAGGCTACCAATGCAGCAAGAATAGTTAAAGAAAACACCTCACTGGAACTTCTGGTAAATGTAGGGGCAGATTTAAATAGAACAGCCTTAAAAGAGTTAAGTAGGTACAAAACAGACACAGTATGCTGCAACCTGGAAACGATAAATCAAAAACTTTTTAATGAGCTTAAACCAGGAGAAAAACTTCAAGATAGAGTAAAAGTCTGTGAAATGGTGTCTAATCTTGGAATTGAGCTTTCATCAGGACTTTTAATTGGTTTAGGGGAATCTTATCAGGACAGGGTTAATCATCTGCTTTTTCTTAAAAAATTCCCCCATCTGGGTGAAATTCCCATAATGGGATTCAACCCCTATAAAAACACCCCCATGGAAAACCATCCTCCTTGTTCTTTGATGGAACAGATGAAAACCATTGCCATAACCAGGTTAATGTTCCCCGATGTAAGAATAACAGTCCCCACACCCACCATCGGACCGGGAAATGTTAAATACTCATTAATTGCCGGTGCAGATAATATAGCCACCGTTATCCCGGAAAATTATCCTGCAGATGTTAAGGGAGTTGGATCTCCATCTTATGGAAATCTTAAAGATGTGATTGGTGTAGTTCAGGAGCTGGGACTTAAACTGGAGTCATAATAACAGATCAAAGATCGGAGGAATCATAATGGAAATGGAAATGATAATCAAAAACGCTTGTGAACAATCACTCAACGAAACAAGGAAGGGAGATACAAAAGAGGAGATACAATTTATACAAAATTATCTAAAATCAGCCAGGAAAATCATCAATGCCAGCAAAAACAATGGGAAAACTAAAACTATAAATGAGGTTTTAGTAAAATTTGGACTTCCAGAAGCAGAAGAACTACCTATCAATACCAGTGCCGCTGATTTAAACAGATTACCTGCCATTAGCAAAGCCATTATGGCTCTTGATCAGTGCCCCTGTGATGTGGTGATCGCCCGTGGCCGGTTGGGTGTCCCGGGTTCAGGTTCCATGCTAGTGATCACAGATAATTATGGCCGGGTGCTCTCTGCAACCACATCCCCATCACATGTTGTGCATAAAAATGACATAGAAGAGACTGTACGTATTGAAATTATCCATGCCCTTATGAGAATTGGCTTAAAGATGATAAAATGAATAATTACCCTATTAAATACTGCCAGGAGGGAATCACCTCTGAGGTATTTACTGTTACTTCTCAGATGAATATTGAAGATCTGATTAAAGAAATTACTGAAATAAAATGCAACACCGTTTGTAACTGGATTAATTCCTTGGATGTTGATATAGAATACTCCCTGGTAATTGGAGCTTATCTTACCGGGATTGGATTATCAAAACGGTTGAAAAAGATATCAAAAGTAGAGGTTGTAGATATATATCCACATATGAGAAATCTCCTGGATGAAGATGTTGAATTCCACTCTAAAATAGATATGATAAAAAATAAAGACATAGTAGTAGATACAACTGGTTTAGGAGGTCTAACACCTGAAATTACTAAATTAATCAACGGTAAAACTTTTTTAGTAGAAGATCCTGCCTCTGATGGTAGTGATGATATGATAAATAATAAAAGTAACATTGAAGACAGGCTTAAATCCACCAGTGCTTCCTATAAAGGTATACTAAAAACAGAGGGTCTGAACTCTAAAACATCAGGTACCATGACCCTAACCATGGAAGTTTTAAGAAACAGTCTAAAAGACATTTTAAAAAAACCAGGAGTCCTGTATGGTGTGGCTGGTATGGACTTCTACGAAAGTATTCTGTTCAAGGAAAAAAATGTAGACAAATTTCTAGATCACATTAAAAAACCTGCACTTACGGTTTCAACTCTTGATCCCTTTTCCTGTGATGATATAATCAATGAATATCTGGAGAAAATATATTCAAAGGTAGAAAAATGTTAGCTTCTGACCTCTTTTATGAGATTGAAAAAAAGGCTCCTCAACATCTGGCCTTAAAAAATGATAAAATAGGATATTTTGGTCCAGACAACCCAGATGAAATAGAAATAAATAAAGTTCAGGTGCTGCTGGATATTATGCCTGATTATGATCCTTCAAAATCCGGAACTGATCTGGTGGTCTGCCATCACCCCCCTCTTTTTAAACCAGAATTTCCAGTCTATGTAGCCCATTCCAACTGGGATATTGTAAAGGGAGGGGCAAACGATGCCCTTGCTGAATGCTTAAAACTCTGGGTTCTGGATGTTTTTGATAAAGAAACAGGTGTTGGCCGTATATGTTCCACAGTAACCACCTTTAAAGAGTTTATAAAAAGAGTGGGCGTCTCACTACCCATCAAACAGATAAATATTGTAAATAATGATCCGAATCAAATAATTAAAAAAATAGCAGTAGTTTCTGGTTTTGGTCTTAAAAATCCAGAATACATTAAACTATCCCATTTAAACCAGGTAGATTTGTTTTTATCCGGCGATATCAATCATCACAGTGCTTTACTGGCCAAGAGTCTAGGTATAAGTGTGGTTGATGCCAGTCATTATGCCACTGAATTTCCAGGATTAATAAAATTAAGTGAACTGGTATCTGAAATGGGGGTTGAAACTGAACTGGTTAATGGTGAAGTGCCCTGGAAGACCTTAAAAATATAAAATATCCTTTAAATTAATAAAGATATTAAAACAATTCATCAATACAATTAGACATGTAACATTTAGATTGAGGAAATTTTATAGTAATACCCTTTTAAATGTCCATTAAAAATCATTTGGGGTTTATTACAAAACCTCGTATAAACCCCTAAAAGTAATACTATTTTATAAAAAAGTATTTATATTAGAATGAATATCCTATGTTTGAGGAAAGATTTCTTCCGATCTAACTTCCTCCGAAAAAAAGACCAAGAGTTTATTAAAATATTGGGACATCTAAATAACCATATGTCACATTTTTCGCTCAAATGTATCATTCAATGTTCTTTAGATGTTCCCAAACACTCTAGGACACTTTAAATAATCAAAAACTGATTATTTTATAGCTATAATTAAAATCTATTATTATAATTAATATCTGGAAATAAATCCATAGTTATAATTTAATATCAGGAAATATCAAATTTGGAACTATTTTAGTTTAAAATAAACATACCATTTTGGTGTTATTAATTATGAGTATTGAAGAACTGGAAAATAACAAAATCCCCATCGGCCATGTAAACCTGGTTGGTGTTGGAAGATTAGGTATAAGGATAGGTATGAATTTAATTCAAGTTCACCGGGGAGGGCCCAGTAAAATAACCGCCTTTGATAGCCAGAAAATCTCACAATCAGATATTATCTTTAAAATGTTAGGTGGAAAACTTGGTGAATATAAAGTGGATTTTCTTTCCAGTCTCTGCACCCACCCGGAATATCTAAGGAAAATAGTAAGCATTAAAGAGGACCTCACCGAAGGCAATCTGGATCTTCTAAGGGGAGATGTAGTATCTATTGAAATAGCCGGAGGAAACACCATCTCCACCACGGCAGCCATTATAAAAAGAGCACACCAGATCGGAGCTAAGACCATAAGTACTGCTGGTGTTTTTGGTGTTGGTGAAGAAAAGATATTAACCATGGACATATCCCAGGCAGATGAATACAATCCAGTTGTTCGAGAACTTAGGGAGCATGGAATTGAAGAAAATCACAGAATAATAACCACCGGTAAATTTATTGAAGATAACATACCCATAACCCCCTATGTTTTAGATGATTATGCCAGAGAAATGACTAAAGAAATTTTAAAGCTTTTGGTATGATTTTTATGATAAAAGTAGCCACCGCCGAGTGTTTCACCCACGGATTAATTGCCAGGGAGATACACGCCCTCTCACAGGGTTATGAAGGAGAATTCGGATGCGATTTTCTAAACAATAATAATGCCACCCCAACTTCAAATGATAATTATAAACCAAACATATCAGTTATATGTGGAATTTTTGTCCCTACAGTATCAGGACTGAAAAATATTTTAAAAATCGATGCTCCCACACCATCTAAAATAATCAGAGGAGTCAAAGTTTACGATGAAAATTATGACAAACAGGTGGCCGCCCTGATGGCAAAGGCAGTTAAGGATATTTCAGAAGCAGATATTGGAATTGGAACCACAGCTGGTATCGGTAGAGGAGGTATTGCCATATCCACTGAAGAACTCACCGTAGTAACCACCTCCGGGTTCTACGCAGATCTGACATCCTTCTGTTCACCACAACTGCTTAAAAGACAGAAAAAAGGTGTTAAAAAAGCTTTAAATATATTTTTGGCTATTTTAAATGATGATATGGGGAAAATAATGGACCATGATGATGTTTTACTGCAGATGAATGATGTTAGGATTAAAGACTAAAATTCAGTTACTCATATTTTCACTTCTTATTAAAATTAGGGCTTTTATTTTTAGATCTCAAAATCAGTAGAATGAAACATCCTACTATGGTCATGATTCCTTCAACTACACCCACTGCTGCAGAGTATGCAGTCATGAATTTAATTCCTTCAAACAATGGAAAGGTACCAGCCAGCCACATTTCCAGGGCAACTGCCACAGATGAAATAACTATTGATAAAAATCCGGCAAACCATCCGCCTACCAGTGCCCTTGCTGTTCTTCCCAGAGGTTTTGCTAATTCATAAATGTAAAATCCTGTAAAACCAGCTATAACACCAACATTAAGTATATTTACACCCAAAGTTGTCAAACCGCCATCTCCAAGAAGTATACTTTGGACTATGATCACCGGGGACATTATCAGAACTGCGCCCCATGGACTTCGAAAGATTATGGCAACCAGGGCAGCACCAAGCAAGCCTATACCAACCCCATATGGTACAGGGATGTTAAAAGACTGTATACCAAAAACAAACCCCATTAAAAAAATTAATAAAAATATATAAAAGATTATTTTACCAGTACTCGGATTTTTCTTCTCCAGCTTAATTATACTTTTTACTACCCATCTAAAGGTAAAAATCCAGGATATTAAGATTATAATTCCATATATAACACATTGCCATAACGGAATGAAACCATCAGGAATATTCATTTAACCACCATATATTTGTAATAATAATTATTATAATATATTTCTTACTACAATTAACATGAATAATTAAAACTGTTGATTGAGGAGTTGGATTAAATATAATATTAATTGAAACAATAAATTATATGGGAGTTATTCTTAATAGGGTGTGGTAAAATAATAAAAAATCCACTCTGAATTACATAAATCCCTTATTTTTCTAAAAATTTAATAATTTAAATGGAGGCCTAAAATGAGTTGTTATAAATACTGGGATAAGATTAAAGCCATAGCTAATTCTCTTAAAGAATATCAAAATTACGAACCTGAAGAAAGATCCTTAGAAGAGATTATAACTCTTTTAGATTCAGTAGAGGTAATTGCCCACGACCAGGAGATAGATTTCGACTCAGCCAAACACATCCTGGATGATGAACAGATGAATGAAGCCCTCAAAATAATCAGAAAATTCTACGTAAGACTAGGGGCCAGACTGGAAACAGAGAATGCTAAGGCAATATTAAAGTCAGATGATCCCTGGAAAACCCTGGAATCATTCCACTTCTACCCCCGTTATCAAAGCCTGATCAAAAACGAAAATCAGCTGGTTAAATTCACCCCAGAACAGAAAGTGGTGTTCATAGGAGGCGG
>MVQZ01000320.1 GCA_002067565.1 Methanobacterium sp. PtaU1.Bin242
TCCGGTTCCTAATCTTCCGATGTTTCCGGTGAGCATGGCCAGGTTGGCGGTTTGCTGAACGTTGTCCACACCGTGGGAGTGTTCAGTTATACCAAGTGAGTAGACTATAGCAGCTTTATCTGCTTTAGCGTATTTTATGGCTATGTCTCGGATGGTTTCAGCGGGAACTTGAGTGATTTCTTCAGCCATTTCAGGTGTGTATTTAGCTACTGCTGCTTTTAGTTCTTCGTAGTTTTTGGTTCGTTTTTCTATGAATTCTTTATCTTCCAGGCCCTCACTGATTATCACGTTCATCATGGCGTTCATTAATGCCACGTCTGTTCCTGTTTTGAATGGAACGTACTGATCAGCGTGTTTTGCTGTAGGGGTGTACCTGGGGTCGGCCACTATGAAGTAGGCGCCGTTCATTTTTGCACGGAGTAATCTTCTTCCTACCAGTGGGTGGGCTTCCAGACTGTTTGCTCCAATGGAGAATATCAGATCTGCGTGTTCAAAACTCTCATATGAATTGGTCATTGCTCCGGAACCAAAGGATGCGGCAAGTCCAGCCACAGTAGGACCGTGACATAACCGTGCGCAGTGGTCTATGTTATGGGTTCCAACCACTATTCGTGCAAATTTCTGGTTTACATATATATTTTCATTGGGGGATCTGGCACAGCAGAAGAAACCTACTTCGTTAGGATCGAATTCACCAAACTTAGATGCAATCAAATCATATGCTTCATCCCAGGTTGCTTCTCTGAATTCGCCATTTTCTTTGATAAGTGGTGTAGTTAATCTATCTTCCCTGTGGATGATTTCGTAACAGAAGTTTCCTTTCGGACACAACTTTCCTTCATTTACAGGGTGTCTCTTCCATGGTTCTACACCGACTACTTTCTCATCCTTAACTACGAGGTTCATACCGCATCCAACACCGCAGTAGGGACATATAGTTGGTACATATTTAATTTCCATTTTTTATCTCCTATCTCCTTATTTTTCCGGGAAAACAAGTTTAAATTATGAAATTTAGTGTTTTAAGTATTATTTATTTAAACTTAATTTTCCAATTCATGATTTTATTCATTTTAACATGAATGTTCATGGTTCTTGAGATTTCATTGGTTAATGGTGGCTTACCATATGATCATTCATGAAAGATTTTTTTAATTGGATAGAAGTCTTTCCTTCACAAAAAAATAAAAAAATAAAAAGGGAAAGATATAATCTCTTCCAATTTTAGATCATTTCTTTTCTTGGTTTATTAACTACTTGGCGTCTGTTCCTCTTAGGTAGGTCCACCAGTAGAGGCCTGCTACAAATATTGCTCCACCAATGATGTTACCTAGGGTTGCTGGTATCATGTTGTTAACAAAGAACTGTGACCAGGTAACTCCACCTATGAATATTCCCACAGGTATAAAGAACATATTTGCAACTACGTGCTCAAATCCAATGGTTACGAAAGCCATTATTGGGAACCAAATACCAAATATTTTACCAATAATATCATCTGAGGCAATAGCCAGATACACGGCAAGACAAACCAGCCAGTTACAACCTATTGCTCTCCAGAACACTTGCATCCAATTTAAAGATGTCGCTGTTTTTCCTGCTGCTATAAACTGTGCTCCACCGAGCGCTTTAGTTTTGGCAATAGTGACTGCAGTTGCGGCCCATGGGTCGGCGGTCAGGATACCGGTTAGGTATGCTAGAACGTATGCAACAAATAGAGCACCTACCAGGTTGAAAACCCAGCTTCCTACCCAGTTTCGGATAAGACCTAGCCAGCTTGATTTTCCTTGTAATATCCCAAAGGGCATATACATGCAGTTACCAGTAAACAGCTCAGAACCGGCTATAACGACCAGCATCAGCCCGACTGGGAACACTCCACCAAAGACAAGTTTTATCAGTCCAGTAGGATAACCAGCAGCAGCCATACCTCCAGTGGCAACTTCAGCCAAAAGTCCTCCAAACGCAATATAAGCCCCTGCTAAAAAACTTAATATAAGTAAATTACTCAATGGGGCTTTTTCTTTCAATGCCGCTATACCAACACATGCTTTTGCTGTATCTGCAGGTGATTTAAAAGACGATGCCATTCATCCACCTCCGTTTTCTATATTTTTATAAATGAATATTCATGTTCCCTTATTATGGTCCATGCTCCATTTATAGGGACTTGTTCATGAAACTAAATTTTCAAGCTCCATTTATAGGGTCTTGTTCATGAAACTAAATTTTCAAGCTCCATTTATAGGGTCTTGTTCATGAAACTAAATTCTTCATGAAATGCTTTTCATGAAATGTTCATGAATATTCATGAATATCCATAATCTCCTGAGTAATATAAGCTTTGTGTAAAATGTCCTGATAGAAAAGCTTATATGCGATACGTACAAGTCTGCGAATCGATAAAAGAGTTTAGTTGTGGAAATCATTATATGAAAATAATCTGTTTTAGATGATACTGATTAATTCAAGTTAAAATCAACAACAAATAAGTGAGATTCTTTTATTATTTAACAATATTTCATAAAAAATTTATTAAAATTTGATTATTCACGACACGTAAAATAATACTTATCGTAAATAGGGATTTTGAGTATATATTACTAAAATTACTCAATTAAAATAATCATTTTTAGATAATATTTTATATTTATAGTCAAAAAAGCAATATATTGAATCTAAGTAATCAAATAATGAATTGAAGTTATTCTACATAAAAAAAGGAAAACTGATATAATTAGGTATATCAGTAATAATTATTTTTTTCCTTTTATTTGTTCTTCAATTTCTTTCTGGATTTTTTCTTCAACTTGTCCCTTTATCTGTTCCTGGATTTTTTTCTGAATTTCGTCCTCAGATTTACCTACAATCTGTTCCTGGATTTCTTTTTCAAATTCTTCGCCTAAAGTACTACATACTTTTTCATGGATCGCTTTCTCATCACTTTCGTCCAGTTCACAAACATCCCGCTGACTTTTAATTTGCGCTTGAATTTCTTTTTGTATTTCTTCTTCTACTTTTCCCTTTATTTGTTCTTCTATCTCTTTATCTAAGTCCTTTGACATATAATGCACCCCTTGGCCTTTTATATTGAGATTTATCTTATATTGAGCTTATCGTTATTTATAGTATATAAAGCTTTTTATTTATTTATTATTAAAAATAAAGCTTTAATACGACTTTTTTATGGGAAAAACATTGTTAATTATCTTTTTCAAATAAGAGTAATAACGTATTGGCAGTGGAAGCAATAGAATATGATAGTTATAAAAGGTGTTAAATCTTTATTTTATCAAGTGGGATCATGTAGAATAATTAAATTTGTTTTTTTATTTATCTAATAAGGCATCCAGATCTAATGATAATTCCTTAGAAATTTCTGTAAGCTGTGTAAATAACGCATCATCAATATTAATTCCCTCTTCTTTAGCTCTTTTAATGTTACGTATCTCTATATCTCCGGGTATAATGATATTATCTGAACCTTTAATTTCAGTTATAAAACCATCAACTTCATCCTTAAATGCATCGATATCAACGAATTTTGAGGGATCTATGGCAAATATGAGATCTCCTTTAGTGCACATTTCCTCAGGGTTTGCTGTTCCAGCCACAGCTTTACCATAAGCAGCTCTAACCAGAGGTCCGGCCATTATTTCAATCATAAATGCCAGAGCATAACCTTTATGGGCACCAAATGGTAATATGGATCCTTTAAGTGCTGCTTCAGGATCAACAGTGGGATTACCTTCACTATCCAGGGCCACATTTTCCGGTAGCTTATCACCTTTACGCAAAGCCTCCAGTAGCTTACCTCGGGCAGTGGCGGATGTGGCCATATCCACTGATACATAATTCTTATTGGAGGGAATACCGATGGCTATGGGATTGGTTCCTATTATAGCCTCTTTACCGCCGAGAGGGGCCATCGCAGGCTCGGTGTTGGCGATTATTACACCAATGAGATCCTGCATTACAGCCATATCCGAGTAGTATCCGGCTGCACCAAAATGGTTAGTGTCATGTAGGCCCACCATTCCAATACCTGTTTCTCTGGCCTTTTCCATGGCAATTTCCATCCCATAATAGGTTACCACATGGCCAAATCGATGATTACCGTTTAAAAGTGCAGTTGATACTGTTTCGTTTACAATTTCTATATCTGCCTGAGTTTTTATTGTTCCAAATTTCAGCCCTTTAACATACTGGGGAAATCTACCCAACCCATGAGATGTGAAACCTTTCATATCTGCATCTAAAGTAACTTCAGCAACTATTTCCGCGTCTTCTATAGATACTCCCATTCTGGTTAATATTTCAATAACTATTGATCTTTCCTGTAAAGCTGTTATTTTCATTTAATACACCTAACTCTTTAAATATTGATTAAAAACTCTTATTTAGATTAAATTTATTGATAAATCTTAATATTGTTAATAAATCTTAGACATTCGTGATAGCTCTTTATTTTATTAATTAGCTTAGATTCTATTATTATTTGCTTATTTAATTAAACAAATCCATATCCTAGATTTCGATTGACTCGCCATCTAAAGTTGTTATTTTTACTATTTGTGAAACATCACTATGGGCTTTACCTATTTCATAAGCCTGGTTATAATTTTCTATAATTTTTATAGCAGTTGAGCTATCTTCTTCTGGCACCATCACCACCATACCTATGCCCATGTTAAACACCTGATACATCTCCTCCAGGGGAACACCTAAAGAGTACATCGATTGGAATATGGGGCTGGGCTGAGGCAAGTTATCTAACTGGTAGCCTACGCCTTTTTTAAGCCTCTTAAGATTGTTAAATCCTCCTCCGGTTATATGGGCCAGACCATGAACATCTACATCACTATTAAAAAGTTTCATAACGGGCTTTACATATATGGAGGTGGGCTTAAGCAATTCTTCTCCCACAGTACTGCTTGGATATCCCGGTAAGGGATCATCCACTTTCAGTCCTGATTCCTGGAAGAAAACCCTCCGTGCAAGACTTAATCCATTACTGTGAACCCCGCTTGAGGCTATTCCAATCAAAACATCTCCATCCTGTATCTTCTCACCGGTAATCACACGGTTCACATCCACTATTCCAATGCCGGTTCCAGCTAGGTCAAAGTTATTAACAATTTCAGGTAAGGATGCAGTTTCACCACCAATCATGGCCACATCAGCATGAAAAGCACCTTCACTCAGTCCTTTACCAATTTGGGCTGCTAATTGGGGGTCTGGTTTTTCTACGGCCAAGTAATCAACCATGGCCAGGGGTTCCGCACCCACACTCTTACTACCCACCCCATCGGTGCTCATGGCAATGGCTTTATCTCCCAGACGCACCATTGCAGCGAAATGACCTGATTCTGTTATAACATCTCTAAGTTGAAGGGTTTTTTTCAAGTTGGAGGTTAAAGCTGAAATTGTTACCTCCTCTAAGTTAACATCTACCCCTGATTCTTTGTAAGTTACCAATTAAACCACCTATTACATGGATATGAATATAATTTAGAATTTTTGTAGGTATCTTAAAAATTTTAAAAATACACTTTGAAAATTCATTATAAGAAAATTCACTATTAATATAGCTATTAAATTTAACCTTAATAAATTGATAGATGAAAGTTGAAGTAATTAAAAAAAATAATATGATGCTTAAAGGAATTGTTAAATTTATCTGAACTTTTTATAATTAATATATAATAATAAAAGAAAAAAATTGAAGATTCTACTGAATCCTCACGGTCTCCAAATTCATAGGTGTCTTAGTTTCAATTTTAAACTGGCGGTATATGCTGGAAGCCAGATCCAGGGTTTTATAATTGTCACCGTGACAGATCAGTATTTTCTCTGGTTTAGGAGACATGCGCCTTACATAGTCCATTAATTGTTTACGGTCGGAGTGTCCACTGAAACCTTCTATGGTTTTTATCTCCATTTTAACGTTGTAAACATTGGTTTTTCCCTCTTCTTTTAGAGGTATTTCCTTCCAGCCTTTCTGCAATCTTCTTCCCAGAGATCCTTCAGCCTGGTATCCTACAAAGACCAAGGAGTTTCGTTTATCCCCACAAAGCCATTTGAAATACTCCACAGAATTCCCTCCGGTAAGCATTCCTGAAGTGGAAAGGATTATGGATGGATCTCCTTCGACTATGTCTCTTCTTTCCTCAATTCCGTTAACCTTATGGAACACATCTGAGATAAATGGATTTCTTCCCATGTGGAAG
>MVQZ01000321.1 GCA_002067565.1 Methanobacterium sp. PtaU1.Bin242
CTTAGTAAATTCACTGGCTGTACTTTCTACCTTAAGATGATGTAATAATGCACCTTCGTGCTTAACCTTCCTGAAAAGACTTTTAATACCTAGAAGAACCAGTATGGCTCCCAGGAAAAGATCTATGGCTGCGATGGTGGTTGGATCTGAGTGTCCACTTGAGGTAAGGGCATTACCCAGCAGAATGCCAATAGCCACAGTTATCAGGAAAACAATAATAGCTCCCAAATAAAAAGAAAGACCAGCCAGGCGGGGGTTATCCGTCAGGGACATCATAACCAGAAAAAAAGATAAAGCGGTAGGGCTTACAGCGGCAGCCCAGGCCAGGGGAATGATCTGGATAACGAGTGAGGTGTCTGTCATGATTTCAACTTTTAAGGTTATACTGTTAGATTATGATAAAAGTAATAAAAATAGGTTTGTATTAATTCCTTCTTACCCCTATTAATCATTTTCTCAGCAGATATAAATCAACCTCATTAATTAATGGTTGGAAAGTTTCCAGGAATTTCTGCAACTCTTCCTTTGAATCTCTTAATTTATTCTTGAATTCTTCTTCTAAACCATTTTCTAAAGCGATGAGAGATTCAGAGTTTTTAACCGCCGCTTCATGAAAGACAATCAAACTATTCATAATCTTCTGTTGTAACGGAAGGCATTTAGTTGGTGGGTTAAGTTTTTCATACCAATTGAAAGTATCCTCAATATTCCGCCGAATATTATCCAGATTACGATGAGCATCAAGGGGGCTTAAACTTTCCTGGGCTTCTTTATCCATCAATTCCCTGAGTAAAAGGATCTGAATACCAGTTTCCCTTAAACATTTTTTGCTTTTTTTGAGGAACTGGCGTTTAGTTAGGCCGAACATCTTAATACACGTCTTTTTTATTTATATCTGTTAATGGTTCATCTCTACAGATTATACCTGAAACAACCCACCACATGGTCATTAACCATCCCCACCGCCTGCATGAAGGCGTAACATATGGTGGGCCCCATAAATTTGAAACCTGTTTTTTAAGGTCTTTACTCATAGCCTCTGATTCATGGTAGATGAAGGGATCTCGTCCAGTGTTTTCCATTGTTTTGAATAGTCTGACATCTACAAATCCCCGATATAAGAATCAAAGCCCCCACACTCTTTTTGAATTTTAAAGACACCGTGGGCAAGCAACCGTGGACTGAGCACCTTCCAGTATCAGGAACTCGAATAATTGTCGGTCGTTATAGATGGGAACTCCCCATTCCGGGTCATGATATTCTAGGATCAGAGGGGTCCCGGGCCAGGGGAAGCGTATTTTTATGTTGTTATTTCTTTTCATTTTCATCTATTACCTTCTGCACCAGAGCAGAATCAACATAAGCTCTTACTTCTATTATTAAGTTATCATCGAATTTAACCACCCAACAGTAGGTGTTGTTGAAGGGCATTCCATTTAATGCTGTGGAGAGAGATTCCATTTCCACCACGGCAATTTCCTTCTGAACAATTATATTATTAACTTTTAAGAGCACTCCTTCCCTCAGTATCCGATTTAAACGTTCAAAGGTACTGGAGATAAATTCCTGTTTGCTGTTATAGGTCCTGGCCAGTGGATGGGTTCCCATCACAGTCCATTTTACATCTTCTGCTACTTGATCAAAAAATAGTTCACTCTTTCCAGTCTCTAGATTATTAAACAAATTTTTTACTTGTGCAATGTTTATGGACAATTTTATCATCCCTTAAATAGTTTAATCTATTTAATAAAGTTAAATGTTCTTGTTCCACATGTTATAGGATAGTAATGCTATCCAGATCAAAGATATATAAACGGTTAGCCATTCCAGCCCGGGTATAGGTATGGTTGGATTGAAATTTGCCAATAGGTCCTTATATTGGGGTTGTGAAAGCATAATCTTAAAAGACAAATCCATTATAATGGCTAAGATTCCCCAATAAGCAACTGGACGCATGAATTCTGGATTTTTATATAATGATATGTTTAAAAGTATTATAATAAGAAATATCGATCCGAAAACTCCAGAAGCAGCTAGAACATGTAATTTAATATGGGTTTCGGGAAAAAAACCTACACCTATGAGCGAAACACTGGCAAAAATTCCTAAAAGCATTCCCAGCACTAGCAGGATTTTGCTCAATTTTCTAACCGGGTGCCACTGGTAAAGACCTATAAAGAATGGAATCAGAATTATTCCAGTTATAATACATCCCCAGTTAAAAAATAATGCTCCAGATGGATTTAAATTGCTGTTTCCTAAATTGCTGAGCCAATCATAGAGGGGATTATAGGGTGTGGGGTAAAATGCTACTGATGTTAAAGTGAAGATGGTGAATATGGCCAGTGCTAGCATTCCCAGAATATTCAGCGGAGACCATTTTGAATCCATAAATATATTATGTTATTCTTATATTAAAAAATTATACTCTTTTATTTAAAATAATAAGATTAAAACAGCTTAATTTATGTAAAAACAACGAAGGTCTATTATTTGATTTAATGATAACATTACTGATTTTAATAGTATAAAAGGTTAGATAAATGGAATTTCATTTAGAAGCTTTAAGATCTTTTCTCTGGTAGGGTATATAGGTAGGTTTCCAGATGTTTTCATTAACTAGCTCATCAAAATCTTTATCTGAATTAATTCTGGCCACACCCTCAGACACGGCCTTTTTAACCACGGTAACCGCGATATTTCTACTAACGTCCTGTAGCTGAGATACATCAGGAAGCAGTCGCGTCTGATGATCAGCCTGGAGTCGAACTGAGTGACTGAGTTCAGATATCGCTGCATCAATCATTCCGGGTGTCACCATTTTTGAACGGGCACAGATCACTCCCAATCCCAATCCGGGGAATATAAAGGCGTTGTTGCATTGGGTCACCGGTATAGATTTCCCATTCAAGATGACATTATCTTGGGGGCTTCCTGTTGCTACCAGGGCCCTTCGTTTTGTCCAGATAAGTACATCCTCTGCTGAAGCCTCCGCTCGACTGGGGGGATTGGAGAGGGGGAATATGATGGGATGTTTCACACCAGAAGCCATCGTGGTTACCACTTCCCGATTAAAGGCACCGTAAACTGCGCTGGTTCCAATGAGAATGGTGGGTTTTACATTACGTACCACATCCAGCAGAGTGATAGATTCACCTTCCACATACCAGTTTTGAATTTCCTCTTGGTGACGGGCGTAAGGGGATTTGAAGTAATCAAGATTTTCCCGAAGGTCTGTTACTAATCCCTGGCTGTCCATTAGCCAGAATCTCGATTTGGCATCATGGGGATTTAACCCATCTTTGATCATCCACTTCCAGATCCGGTCAGCAATACCACAGCCAGCAGTTCCCGCACCAAAAATCACCACTTTATGGTCTTTTAATGAAATATGGGTTAGCTGAGACGCGTTAAGCAGTGCGGCCATGGCCACAGCCCCAGTACCCTGTATATCATCGTTAAAGGTACATATCTGATTTTGGTACTGTTCCAGATTGCATCTGGCCTTTTCTTTCCCGAAATCCTCCCATTGAAGGAATACATGTGGAAATTTTCTTTTAATTGATCCAATCACCTTTTCCACAAACTGATGGTAGGCTTCCCCTTGAATACGGGGATGACGCCAGCCGATGTATAGAGGATCCTGCAGTAGCTCGCTGTTGTTGGTTCCCACGTCGATCATTACCGGGAGCATTCTTCGTGGGTTTATACCAGCACACAGGGTATAAATTATAATTTTAGCCACTGAAATGCCGATTCCGTTAGCTCCCTGGTCTCCTATTCCCAGTATCTGCTCTGAATCAGTTAAAACTATTAAATCAATATCATCGTGTAAATTATCAAGTATGTCGTCGATATGATCCTGATCAGGATAGGATATATAAATGCCCCGCGGTTTCCTGAATTCGTTGCTGTAATGCTGGATGGCTAATCCTGCGGTAGGGGTGTATATAATTGGGGTCATTTCTTCCATATGTTCTGAGATAAGCTTGAAAAAGAGAGTTTCATTGGTGTTATAAAGATTGTTCAGAAATATGTTTTTTTGAAGGTTATCTGGCTGTAATGAGTACTGACGATAGGCTCTTTGCAGTTGTTCTTCAATGGTTTCTACCACTGGCGGCAGTAGACCCTTCAGTGAGAACTTTTCCCTTTCTTTATTACTAAAAGCAGTGCCCTTGTTCAGTTGGGCTGATTGTAAAAGCTGGGTTCCTTTAAGATCAGTTTCGATGTACTTACTTCCTTTTTTTTCCACGGTAACAGCTATGGATCTAACGATAAGCCCCCCATTTTTAGAAAATTATCCATACTATGCAATACCACTAATTTTTTTAGGAAACTGTCTCATCTTACAATACAATTATTTTTTCTAACCCGTATATATAGTTTATGGGTTGGTGTAAGATTATTATGGGTATCTTTTTGATTATAGACTTAAAATGCTCTTTAAATAGGCATCAAGTTAAAAAAAGAGGAGGATGTGTATAGGTGTTACTGATGCTCAAAGTATTGTATTTTAATAAAGACTCATTTATTAGTCTTTATAAAATGTGAAATTTGCATAAAGTTTGTTTAAAGTGTTATATGGGATTTTTATCTTGTTTTTTATATTGAAGGGTCGTGAATTTTAGATAAAGGCATAAAGACGGGATAAAAAGAGGTTTATGGATTCAAAATATGATTAATTCTAAAAAATAAGGGTGTTGTTTTAGCTGAAAATGATAGTAGATAATAAATGATGTTATAATCTGAGACTAAGTGAAATGAGTTTTCATATGGTTGAAATAAATCATTCTATAATGTTAAATTATTAAAGTTATCTCAGAATTAAAGTTTCTTTTAGAAAAAATAGTAACTCAATTTTTTGCTATCACTATATAGAGCGACCTATCAGAATTTAAGCATTTAAGTAAGAATCTAGTTTATGGCTAATAGCACTGTATATTTGCTTATTTACTCCTACTTTCCTAATAAAATCGTTTGAATATCTTATATCTCCTCTTTTGGGATTGTCCTGCCTCATAACGTACATACAGATGGCGGTTACAATCATGAGTGGGTCGGTTTTTCGATTCTTACCTCCACGATAGAGTTTCCGGAAATCAACTTTGGATATAATTTCACTGGCCCGATCTTTTTGACCTCCACCTACCGGCATCATGACTTCATCCCCCTCTTCTCTTTTGGTTAAAACCAGGGTAGGGTTATGGCCGGTCATCATGAAGTTACTGGCCACAATACTCAGTAAGGCCTGTTTTTCTTTTAATCGGAAGTCCTCTTCGGATGTCTTTTCACTATGAGATTTGTACTTCTCATATTTTCTGATTTTCCTTTCCAATCGCTCGATTTTCGTCTTATCATCCAGGAAAATGTGTTTTCTTTTTTTCAAATTTCTCGCCAGAATAACTAATGATTGTAATGTTATTTAAGTCTGACCGCCACACCCTTTTCCTTCAAATACTCCTTAACCATAGGCACAGGATACTCATCAAAGTGGAAGATGCTGGCAGCTAAAGCAGCATCTGCTTTACCCTGGGTGAAGGCAGCATAAATATGTTCTGGATTACCTACCCCTCCCGAGGCAATCACCGGAATATCCAGCATTTCACTCATGGTCCTGGTTAAAGCCAGATCATAGCCGTCTTTCGTCCCGTCACGGTCCATTGAAGTTAACAAAATTTCACCAGCACCTCTTTCCTGGCACTCCATTGCCCAGGCTATGGCATCAATCCCGGTAAACTCCCGTCCACCGTAAATACTGCAATCATACCAGCAATAACCGTTTTCAGTCTCTATAATAATTTTATCTGAATTTTCTTTAGGATTTTCCACATAGCGACGTTTGGCATCAATACCAATAACACAGGCCTGGGAACCAACAACCTTGGAAGCTTCATTGATCAGATCGGGGTTGTGTATGGCTGCAGTGTTAGTAGAACATTTATCTGCCCCGGCTTTGAGCATGTTAACATAATCAACAGGTTTTCTGATTCCCCCACCCACACAGATGGGTACGAACACGTTCTCGGTGGTGGCGTTAATTACCTCAGCCATGGTCTCCCTTCTTTCGTGGGATGCGGTGATATCTAGAAAAACTATTTCATCAGCCCCATCCTCATAGTAACGTGTGGCCAACTCCACCGGTTCCCCTGCATAACGAATCTGTTTAAATTCCACTCCTTTAACCACCCGGCCATGTGGCACGTTCAGATCACAGTCCAGGCAGGGTATGATTCTTTTAGCAAGCATTGTATCCCTTCAAGTGTAATTATTTATAATTTTGTTATTTCAAGAATATTACAAATATCAATTGTTTTTTTAACTAATATAAGTCAATATTTGATGGTGGATGATAAAATTTATATTGTAATAAATTCGAGTTACTTTTACTTAATTATTATAGATATGGATGATGATCAACATCCCTTAAATTTTATTGCTAGTTTAATAGGAGATACTAAATGAAACTAAAAGAAATATTATCCGATTCTTTCCATTATCCCTTCTCTAACCCGAAGAGACTTCTTTTACTGGGAATATTAACTGCTGCTAGCATTCTCATAATACCGGCAATATTGGTTATGGGATATACTTTACGCATAATGGAATATTCTTTCAATGGTTCTAGTGAATTACCACCATTTAATGAATGGTTAGCCATGTTTGTGGACGGTTTAAAATATATTATTGTAATGGTGGTTTATATAGGAATTCCTGCCTTTGTTACAGGATTTTTAACTATTTTTATAATTATTTTTATTAGGGCTTACGGCGTTATAGGGGATTTTTACACATTCTTTATCACTTTTCTTCTAAGTCTTTTAGTTGTGGGAATTATTATAATAGGAATTCCTTATATATTCGGCCTAATGGCGTTACCACACATAGTTAAAAAGAATAAATTGGAAGTTTTACTTGATTTTAAGAATATTTTTGCAATTATTAAAAAAATCGGATGGATTAAATACCTTACAGGGGTT
>MVQZ01000322.1 GCA_002067565.1 Methanobacterium sp. PtaU1.Bin242
GCAGCTGGTGCATATGCCGGTTATCTCCACTATGAACACCTTAAAAGAACCTTTTTATAACCTGTTTTTCTGTATTTACCTGATTTATATTAAATAAAAGGTTATAATTTAATTGGAAATTATTTAAACAATGCATCAATTTAAGAAATCTCATTTTCCAAGATTATTTTATCTCCAATCTGTTTTACTCTTTCATAGGGAATAACAGTTTCACTGCCTGAAAGACCCAGACTTTCTGAAATTCCCCCTTTACCAATTATCAGTGCTTCTATTTCATTAGACTCCCAGTTTACCTCTATATCTTTAATTCTGCCAATAATTATTGCTGAACTATCTAACACTTCTTTTCCTATAATTTCTTCCATTATTCTCATATTATCACCTTATCTCGCTTAAAAATAATTTAATCAAGTTAATTTACAAATTAAGAGCATGAAATATAATAAGTTTTCTATAATACAAATACTTTCACCCATACTTTCCCTGATGAAAATAAGACATAAAAGGGTTAAATCTCAGTTAAAAAACATAAAACGAATTATTTATCAGGGAATTGTAAGATTATTTAAATTTAACTTATAAAAATTCTTAATTATTTAACTTGATTTAGATTCTGTTTTATAAAATCTTTCAACTTTAATAATTCTTAATTATTTAACTTGATTTAGATTCTGTTTTATAAAATCTTTCATTGAAAAAAAAATTAAATAAAAAATAAAAAAATTTGGGATGTGTTTTAGATTCCGCTGAAACATTTATCCAGATGTTCCTTGCTGGGTGGTCTGGTTAACAGGCTAACTACCACAGTTATTATAAATGCAATTGGCAGTGCAATAACTATGGAATCTACTGTAGGCCATGGTTGTGCTGCAATTAGCACTGATTGACCAGTAAGCGCCTTACAAATACCCAGTGCTTCAGCTGATTTTTTGTATTCAAACACTATCCAGAAAATACTGATTAAAGTTCCAATAACCAGCCCAGAAATTACACCAGTCTTGGTGGAACGCTTCCAGAAACAGGCAAAAGCGTAAATGGTAAGGAAAGCCGCTGCGGTGATACTGAACCACATGGCAGTTCCCACCGCTATAATATTAGCTGGAAGTAGGAAACCCAATATAACAGCTATTACAACCGCAATGGTTATTCCTGCCCTGGCTACCAGTACTGACGCTCCGCCTGTCTTTTTAGCCGCTGTTTCATATACATCACGTCCCAGAGCTGTTCCCTGCACGTGGAAAAGAGCGCTTAAAGTGGACATAGCTGCCGAAAGCAGAGTGATCATAAATAGATATGCAAACCATGCAGGCATGGCTGCTGCAATAAATGCGGGAATTATCTTATCTGCATTTCCTCCCACTACTTGCATGGCTATTTTTCCCATGGTGTCAAAGAAGTAAACATTGGAAAGAGCCCCTACAACGAAAGCTGTTCCAGTCATCAGGAAGATGAATATTCCTCCTATTAAAACAGCACGGTTTAATTCTTTGTTTGATTTCACCATCATGAATCTTACGGCCAGTTGTGGCTGTGAGAGAACACCTATACCAACACCCAGTATCAGTGTACTTACCAAAGTCCACCAGAAGGGACTTCCCAATGTAGGCATGGACGTCCACCCCGTGAACCCTGTCGCCGTGGCTGCCGCCGTTGCCTTGGCAGGGACAATGTTGACCAGATTAGTAAGAGCTTCATTACCCGCAGTAACTCCTCCGGTAATCCAGTAAATAGCTACCAGCAAAACCGTCATGACAATAAACATTATTGAACCCTGCAAGGCATCAGTATACATCACACCCCTTATTCCACCGAAAATAACATAAAGTGCCACAATGACAGCTAAAGCTACTAAAGCTATGTTATAATCAAGATTAAGTGTTGTTTCTACAAATCGAGCCATACCAATTAAAACAACTGCCGCATATAACGGCATTCCAAAAAATATTACTGCTCCACTGAAATATTGAATAAATTTGCTGTTGAAACGCTTGCTTAAAAATTCGGGAAAGGTTAAAGCACTTAAATTATGTCCCATTTTCCTGGTTCTCTTACCAAAGAACACAAATGCTATGAATATACCAACCAGAATGTTTAAGAATGTGAGCCATAAAAGTCCCATTCCATATACTCCAGCTGTTCCACCGAAACCGACAATTGCTGATGTACTGATAAAAGTAGCTCCATAGCTTAACGCCATGATAAAGGGGTGGGTTGCTCTGCCGGCGACCAAATAGTCATCCGCACTTTTGGTACGTCGCCAGGCCACATATCCCACGTAAACAACTAAAGCCAAATATATTAAGACAATAATACTTAAAACAAGTAAATCATTGGCCATTTAAATCACCTATCCTTCTTCATCCCATATACCTAATTCCTTCTCTTCCATCTCTTTTTCCTTTTTATGCCATTCCATCTCCTCTTTAATCTGTTCTTCCTCTTCTTCTCCGCCTTTATTCCAGTTTATGATCCCATAAATCACGCATAAAAGCATGGCCAGAATACTTCCAATGTAAGCCCCCCAGACCCAGGGATCATTTATTCCTAATACCAACTTTCTCACCTCCCTTTACAGTTAATCTAAAAAACCGTTATGTCATTATTATTAATTATAAAT
>MVQZ01000323.1 GCA_002067565.1 Methanobacterium sp. PtaU1.Bin242
ATGTCCTGTTCATATATGTAGGTTTGTCCCCTGATTAAACCGTCTTTATCATAGTCGGGGGATACAGGGCTTCCTAAATAATGATAGGGCAGATAGGTAGCACATGCAAAAACTGAAAATAATATGAAAAGCAAAAATAAGCGGTCCAATTTAGGTCTTCTAATTAGTTGGGCCAGTGTAATTCCACCGAAGATGAAGGGAAGCGCCAGAAGAACTGCAAGCTGGGTAAATAGTCTGGTGCCACCATAACCCTTTGATAGGTATGGTACTATTAAAAATGCTAATAATATGGCCATTGATGCCAGGACTGCAACCATATATTCTGATTCAATATGGTATTTTCTGTAATTGTACTTCCATAACATTCCAATGGCACCCAAACCTATAGTGGCGAAAAGGGCATTATAGACTATGGTGTTTATCATTTGCGGTATTTTAGTGGCTTCAGATCCTATTACAGCTATTTGTGTGGGGGATCTTACCTCTTCCATGAATATGTTTCCTAAATTTTGTATGGTGGTGGCCACGAATTCCAGGGTGTTTGAGGCAGCGTTTGAAGTTAATTGACTGTACCATAAGAAAATTAGTCCAGAAATTAAAAGTATCATTCCCAGGGTAAAGAAATTAGAGGTTACAGTGAAACCTCTAGCCGCTGGTTTTTTTATAAGTTCTTTATCGTTGGATTTTTCTTTAATTCCTTTGTTTTTCGAATATATCTTTTTAAGATTGTTTTTAATATTTAAAAAGTTTTTTTTGTGTGGATCACCGATGAATTTTCTAAGCAACAATGTTGCAGCTACAGAAATCATTAAAAGCACCATGATATAGGATGTGGTGTAATGTGAAACTACCATTGATATTAAAAAGAGTACAAATAAAATTTTTTTGGGCAATTCAGGGATTTCATCCTCAAAGATCAACATCATGGACAGAGTGAAGAATAATAGGGCAATTAATGTTTTAGTGCTGCTAAGCAGGTTATAAATGAAGGCAACCTGGAATATGAAGAATAAAGAAGCAAGAAAGGCATATTTATGGTTCAAATACTTGTCACAGATTAAATAAACACCCAGGGGGAGGAAGGATCCGATCAGAGCATAAACCAATTTAAATATATACTCGGCATTTAATTGGGATAAAATAAAATATGTTGTTGGAAGGATGGTAACACTTAAAACACTGTTGGATGAGCTGTAATACTGGGATGCACTCCAGTGTAAACTGTTTAAAGTAAGCTTGAAGCTGTAGAATTCGTTGTGAATATCAATTCCCATTAAATGATAGGAGGTTAATCCATGCATCAACAGCAAACCCAGGGCTATCATCCATACAGCAAATGGATAAGTTATATTAAAAATTCTCTCTTCCCTTAGATAAGTCACTATTACTATGTAGATCGGTATTAGGAACAACATCAACAATATTATCAGGTTATTTTCCTGTGTATTCATCAGATAAGTGCCCAGAATTGCCAGAAGTGGGAACAGGATGGGGAATAGTATCAATGATCTGGATTTGGACGTGATTAAATGTTGTTTAATATTGAAGATCCGGGATGGTGTGAATCCTGTTTTGTTAAATTTGTAGGCCAGAATAATTAATCCCAGCATAATGATATTTAATGAAATTAACAGAGGTGTCAGAGATAATGGCTCTGAAATAGCTGGATAAAGACTGTTTATAAGCAAACCAGTAAACATCATAAATGAAAGGCTGATACCAACTGAAAGAATGAGTTTTTTTGGAAATGAAATATTATCCAGTCTAAGGATCTGTAGTATCAGGAATCCTGGTGTGAAGATGAAATATAAAACCGCTACCATCTGCCGGATGAGGGGAATATTTGCCATTATTATAATATCCACGGTTAAAAGAGTAATTATGGCTATAATAAACCATTTCAAAGCATTTTGTTTGATTTCCATCATATTACTGCCTTGATCAGTGTTCAGTTAGTGAGTATATAAGGTTTACATAATCCGATACTATAAATTTAATATCGTGATGCTCTTCAACATACATTCTTCCGTTTAAACCCATTTCCATCATTAGTTCGCTGTTACACAGTAAGTTCTTCACATCATCCTTGAGGTGTCTGAAATTTTTAGAATGCAGTCCCATAGAATAGGTGGATAATATGTTGTCAGGATTCACATTAAGACTTACCACTGGCAGGTAATTTATCCAAGCTTGCAGGAATGAATTGGGAAATCCTTCAAATAGAGAGGTGTTTACCAGTATTGTGGCTTTGCAGAAGTACTGATCTATTTTTTCATAGGGGATCACTCCCAAATATTCGAAATTATCTAAGTTATGGGAACTATACATAATTTCTTGGTAGAGTTCTGGGCTACCTGACTTTCCACCGATCATTTGAAACTTTACATCAGGGATATCTCTGGCCAGTTCAACAAATAATTGTGGCTGTTTGACCTCTGCCAGTGAACCCACCCACAGAACAATGGGAGGGTTCTGTTTATATGTTTTTTTAAACCTATTCTTATGAGGAATAGGGTTTCTTATAAGTTTACCTTCTACCTGAAAATTTTGTTCCAGCAAATTTTTCTGGGTTTTATTTTGAACTGTTACTGAGTCTGCCATTTTAATGGATAAAAACATACCTATATTATCTAAATCTAGTTTAGAACTACTAAATCCTCTTATTTTTTTATTTATAAGGGCTTTATTAATAAATGCATCAGAAGCCATCATTAAAATGTTTTTTTTCCGGGCTAACAAAGTAAGAGTCCCTATAAACCCACCATTATGTATGTAAATCTCAGAATCTACTTTCATGATCAGTGATAAAAGTTTAAAGGCATCAATGAGCTTTTTTAAAAAAGAAAAATCATTAGTTTCAGACATTTTGAAAATC
>MVQZ01000324.1 GCA_002067565.1 Methanobacterium sp. PtaU1.Bin242
GATATAGGGGAGGGCCGCTTAATATCAGCATATCTGGATTTTCGTCAAGAATATACTTTTTTGCACCTTCATAAATGGGTCCCTGCACATCTGAAGCATGCATTACCGTTTTATTTTTCCAGCGGATGGTGGTTGTTACCAGATAGCCCAATCTGCTTTCTGCAGGACCATGGGGAAGGGGATTTGAAAATTTAATCACAGTATCTCCCAACTCGTAGGAACCACCATCACTATAGGTGATATCCCGAGTTATTCCCTTTAAATTCTCTAAAAATTCTCGAGCCCTTTTCTTTTGACTTTTATTTATCTTAGATTCAGGATCCTTAATGAACAGCTTTTTGTGCTCATAAATCTCTTCTGCATATTTAGGGGAGGAATCCAGAAATCTTCCCAGAGTAAAGGGAGTGAAATGATCATGATGATAGTGGCTGATGGTTATGATGTCTGCTAATTGGGCGTGTTTCTGTATACTGGCACGGGTCTCATATAAAGCTTCAAATTCAGTTTTCCATGGTGGTAATCCGAATCTTTTAGGTCCCAGCGATGTTCCCGGGTCTATGAGTATATTCTGGTCGGTTTGGATCCAGGTGGCCATGGATCTAACGCCCAGGCTTTCAAAGGCCAGAGGTGTAACTTTCATAGAATCACTTCCATATATTAATTACTCTATTTTGGGTTTCATAAATTTATTAAAATGTTTCGATCAATTTTTAAATCATCTACTAACTTTTTACAACATCTACAAATTGAAATTTCTCCACATCAAAAAGCCCCTGATCGCTTATTTTTAGCTGGGGAATCACCAGAAGGGCCATAAAGGATAGTGTCATGAAGGGAGATTGAAGTTTGCAGCCCATGCATTCCACCTTCTTCTGCAGGGTGCTGAGTTTGAGAGATACTCTTTCTGCATTTTCAGTGCTCATCAAACCAGCCACCGGAAGTTTAAGGGAGGTGGTTTGTCCATTTGAAACGGTAGCCAAGCCACCCTTGTTTTTTACAAGCTGGTTGGTGGCATCTACCATATCTACAGAATTGGTACCTACCACAATAATGTTATGGGAGTCATGGGCAATGCTGGATGCAATTGCACCATTATTAAGACCTAAACCATGTACAAAAGCATTTGAAACCCTTTCATGCCCATATCTTTCCACAACTGAAATTTTTAGAATATCCTTTTCAATGTCAGGTTCTATCTGACCCTGGTTAACCTCTAAAAACCCTTCACTTTCACTGGTGAGTAACTGCCCTTCCATTACCTCAATAACCCTCACCCTTTCATTGTTATTTTTTGAGGGAATTTCAAAGTCTTCCTGTTTTTTTTGGTCTAATTTAAATGAACTTCCAATTTTTTGCGGTTTAACAAAAAATAGTGGTTTTTTATTTTCTGCAACGAGGTTTCCCTCTATAAATACCCTTTTAACATTGAAATTCTCCAGATCATCCACCACAACCAGATCGGCATCTTTACCTGGAGCAATCAACCCTTTATTCAGATTATAATGTGTTGCGGGGTTGATGGTTACCATTTCAACCGCTTTTATGGGATCCAGACCCCATGAAACTGCTTCCTTCAACATCATATTTACATGGCCTTTTAGAAGATCCTCAGGATGTTTATCATCAGATACAATAAAATCTCCGCCAGCACCTATCAGATCCTTTAAATTCTTTGCAGAGGATCCCTGTCTTAACATGACTTTCATTCCCTGCCTTCTCTTTTCGATTACCTCCTCATTTAAGGTGCATTCATGATCGGTGGAGATCCCTGCTTGGATATATTTACAGAGATCTTCTCCGGATAAAAGAGGGGCATGGCCATCAACTGGTTTTTCATGCTTCTTTGCTGCTGTAATCTTTGCTTTCACTTCCTCATCATCTGCTAGAACTCCGGGGAAATTCATCATCTCTCCTAAAGCCACCAGGTCATCATTTTCAAGCAGCGCACTGATTTTTGCTGAGTCAATAATGGCCCCAGATGTTTCAAAGTGTGTGGCCGGGACACAGGATGGTGCGGTGAAGAAAACGTTCAGGGGAACAGAAGCAGCATCCCTCTGCATATAATCTATCCCTGCAAGGCCCATAACATTGGCTATTTCATGGGGATCAGACACCACCGAGGTGGTTCCGTGGGGCACCACCACTTCTGCAAATCGGGAAGGGGTGAGCATGGAGCTTTCAATATGAATGTGAGCGTCTATAAAACCGGGTAAAATAAAATCCTTTAAATCTTCTTTGATAGGTTTTACACATTTTATAATTCCATCTTGCATGGAAATTTCTGCAGGGTATATTTCCTCGGTAAAAACGTTTAATAGGTTTCCTTTTATCATCTGACACCTCAATAGATTTCTTATTATCATTTTTAAATAAATCCATTCTGTTGATTGTTGTCATAACATTATAAGATTACTCTAACCTGAGATTCCTATATCTTTCCCGCATATACCTTAATGCCATAGGATAAATCATATTCTGCAGAATGTTGAAGTTATGTATCCAGTTTAGATATTTCAAAGGGTCTCGGGCGCTATGAATTTGATTTACGATAAATTCATAGTTTTTAATTCCAAATTTCTCCCATAAAAATCGGTTTACCAGGCTGGCCTTTAACTTCTGGTTAAAATAGTTTTTAGCGGTTTTTTCGTAGTTTTCACCATTTATAATACTTTTTGCAGCTAGAAATCCGGAAGTAATGGCGTTTTTTATTCCAAAGCCCCAGAGAAGATCCTGAAGACCTGCTGCTTCACCAGCATAAAGCCTTCTTTTCTTTTTGAAAATATTACAGAGGGAAAAACTCCCCAAACCGCCCATGGGGTGTGGATTAATTATATCCGGATCTACCAGCTGGTTGAACATCCTCTTGGTTTCCTGAAAACATCGGTTCAGATTCTTAAATTTATCAAATAAAACCGTACCCATTGTGGCTTGCCCTTGAGCCACCAGTAAATAAGAATAACCTTTAACAGCAGTTTTATCATTGACTAGGCCAATAGCCAGGTCTTTTAGGTTGGTCTGGAAAACTATTCCTCTGGCGGTTGCAAATTTTTCAGGTGCATAAGGACCAGTTGCAACGATATCTGCCTGGCTTTCGTGTAATACAGTTTCAAAGTGGATATGGACACCTTTATCAAGTGCTTGCTTTTTTAAACCGTTATCCAGGCTTCCAATTGCTGATCCTCTCTTAATAAGATAAAATGCAGGTATATCACATTTAAAATCCCAATTTTTCATGCCATTAGAGATAATAAGGTTTTTAAAGGGGTATTGATCAAAATTGATGGATATGTTCATCTCTTTTAACTTTAAAAGAACATCTTTCTCATCGGACCAGTTCTCCAGTCCCTGAAAGTCTCCATGAAACCGACCTCCAACATCCTGATTTTTTTCAAACACATCTACCTTATAGCCTTTTCTGGCAAGGTTTATGGCTGCAGATAATCCTGCTGGACCGGCACCTGCGATTTTAATGGTTTCCATTACTATAAACTTGTCTCTTAAAGTTTATAAATTTCTGAGATCTGGTGGATTATTCTTTTGATGGAGTATTTTTTCAGATTTTGATCAGAAAACTTTAAATACTCTAAAATTTTAGGTATACCTAACAGAAATTTAGGCATACCTAAATTTTGAATAATGAGGGAGGCGAATAAAAATATGATAAACGCATTAAATGAGCTTAAAGTTGGAGATTCAGGAATTATTGTATCTTTTAAAGGTAAAGGCAGTATAAGAAAACATCTTATGGAAATGGGTTTTGTGAAAGGGGCTAATGTGGAAATACAAAGAGTGGCACCTTTAGGAGACCCTATTGAAGTGAAAATCAAAGGATATTCTATATCCTTAAGAAAAGAGGAAGCAAAAAATATCGAGATTGAGATAGTATGATGACTTTAGCTATGGCAAATAGGAATGAAGAACTGAAAATCCTAGAAGTAGGACATGGACATAAATTCAAAAAGAGATTATCAGATATGGGAATTTACAAGGATGCCACAGTAAAAATAGTCAAAAATGATATCCCTGGACCTTTGATAATTGAAGTAAAGGGTTCACAGCTGATTATGGGACGTGGACAGGCACAAAAAATAATGGTGGAGGGAACTTAAATCATGGAAAAGATAAAGATTGCCCTGGCTGGAAACCCCAATGTAGGTAAAAGTACTCTTTTTAACCAGTTAACGGGTATGCGACAGCATGTGGGTAACTGGCCAGGTAAAACTGTGGAGAGAAAGGAGGGCACATTCAAATACAACGATTATGACATCGATGTGGTGGACCTTCCAGGTAATTACAGTCTTACTGCTTATTCTATAGAAGAAGTGGTTTCAAGGGATTACATCGTTGATGAACATCCTGATGTGATTGTTAACCTTGTTGAAGCTGCAAATCTGGAACGAAACCTGTATTTGACAGTACAAATGATGGAGTTAGGAGCAAATGTGGTATTAGCATTAAATATGAACAAATTTGCCGATGAAAAAGGTTATAAAATCGATATTGATAAATTATCAAAGCTTTTAGGAATACCTGTAATTAAAATCGAGGCAGTAGATGATACTGGTCGTGAAGAACTCCTAAAATCCATAATAGAAGTGTCAAAATCACCTAATAATGTTATTGATAGGTTAGAATATGGATCTGAAATAGATGAACATATTAAGCAGCTGGAGGCGATGTTGGATGAGGATATATCTGATATTGATGCACCTTCCAGTTGGATTGCTCTTAAATTATTGGAAGATGATGATGAAGTTATAGAAAAGATAAAAGAATCAGGAAAAGGACAAAAAGTTTTATCCAGTGTTAAAAAAATCCAGAAGCACTTAACTGATGTTTTTGGGGATGACGTTGATGCAGCCATTACCGATGCCAGATATGGTTTTATAGCTGGACTAATACAGGAATCAGTTAAAAAACCAAAGATAGATAAAGTCACCCGTTCAGATTTTATCGATCGAATTGTTACCCATAAATATCTGGGAATACCCATATTTCTGTTAATAATGTGGCTCACATTTCAAATAACATTTGCCATAGGTGATCCATTAGGTGGTTACATTGAAATAGGCTTTGCCTGGTTGGGGGAAGCTGTAACTGCCAGTTTAGGTGAAGGTTTCCTCACTTCATTTATTGTTGATGGAATCATAGGTGGAGTTGGTGGAGTACTGGTATTTGTACCCATAATCTTCTTGCTATTTTTGATACTTAGCGTACTGGAAGATAGTGGTTATCTGGCAAGAGCCGCTTTTGTAATGGACCGATTCATGCATAAACTGGTTGGTTTACATGGAAAATCATTCATACCCATGATACTGGGTTTTGGATGTGCTGTACCTGGGATAATGGCTACCAGAACACTGGAAAATGAAAGAGATAGATTTTTAACCATGTTAATCGTTCCTTTCATGTCTTGCAGTGCCCGGCTGCCGGTTTATGCCCTTATTGTAGCGGCATTTTTCGGAGCATATCAGGGGTGGGTTATATTCTCCCTTTATCTACTGGGAATAGTGGTGGCAATTATAATGGCAGCCATATTCAAGAAAACCATTTTCAAAGGAATGTCAGCACCATTTGTCATGGAACTACCTCCCTACAGATTACCCACATTTAAAGGTGCTTTGATCCACATGTGGGAGAGAGGGGTACTCTTCCTTAAAAAGGCAGGAACCATCATTTTAGCTGTATCAGTTATTATATGGGTTTTAAGCAGTGTACCGGTGGGAGTGGAGTATGCTTCACAGGAAAGTGTCACCGGACAGATTGGTACTGTACTATCTCCAATATTTGCACCTCTCGGATTTGGAGAATGGCAGGCTACAGTGGCCATCATATATGGGTTCCTGGCCAAGGAGGTGGTGGTTAGTACATTTGGTATCCTCTTTGGTGTGGGTGAAGAGGCATCTGATGAGCCGGCACCGAGTGAGGAAGCACCTGCTGAAAATGCATCTGCTGAACCAGCCACAGGTGAAGAGGGAGCGGCTGAAGGGGATGAAACAGCACCTGAAGAAGACCCTGGGTTTATCGCAGCAATACAGGAACTATTTACCCCATTATCTGCTTATGCCTATATGGTGTTCGTGCTGCTGTATATACCTTGCCTCGCCACATTAGCAGCAATAAGAAGAGAAACTAACTCATGGAAATGGCCTGCATTTGCTGCAGGATATACCTTTGTGGTGGCATATGTGGTTTCATTAATTGTGTATCAGGGAGGAACACTACTGGGATTTGCATAAACTGAACATAAAATTGTATTTAAAGCCTTAAATAGCATTTAAATTATTTCAGGAGGTAAAATGACGACAAAAAGCAGCATAATAGGTATAAAAAATGTGAATTTAGATAATAAGGACTTAAAAAGCAATGGAGGACGTATTAATAGATGTAAACTGTGTGGACATCTTTTTGATGAAACTGAAAAGGCAGAAATATGCAAAGGATGCCCAGCATGTAACTGCAGAATGGTCAGATGTCCTAATTGCGGTTATGAAAATCTGCCAGAACTAAAAAAGGAATCAAAACTGATGAAATTTTTTAAAAAAAGAATTAAGACAGAGAATAAGTGATATTCAGAAATAATTTGCAAGAATTAAAACAATGTTCCACCATTTAATTGAAAGGTTTGTTCCATCGGGGCAAACCTTTCCTCCTTGTAAGTGCAAATCTGTAGAGATATGGATTATCGAAATAAAAAATGGTAATTATAAGGAAAGTGATTTATTGATCTTGTAAATACAGTTTACAAATTTGGTGTTTATCTCCTTATTTGAAAATTGGGGAATATGGGTTTAAGTATAATTTTCTGCCAAAGATCATCCATTCCGTCCCATATTCTCTTCTTTTCCATTTAATATGGTCAGAAAGGCCAACCCTCATCATTTATTTATCCTAATGTTCTTAAAGTCACATAAACTTTTTTTCTATTTTAGAGAATTGTCCTTATTGTTGATTTCATCGTAAAGCAGGGGTAGGAAAGCCCCTACATCAGTCACAACACCCACCACTTGGGCACTGCCACGGTCACTGAGTTTAGTGACGGTTGATGGGTTTATGTCTACGCATATGCTTTTTACTTCAGAGGGGAGTATGTTTCCGGTGGCTATGGAATGGAGCATAGTGGCGATCATAATCACCATATCCACATCCTGCACATATTTCCGCATTTCGTCCTGGGCTTCTAAAACATCGGTTATAACATCAGGGAGAGGTCCATCATCCCTTATGGATCCGGCCAGGACAAAGGGCACGTCATTTTTGATGCATTCATACATTATACCCTCTTTTAGCACGCCTTTTTCCACAGCCTTTTTAATTGATCCGGCCTGATTGATCTGGTTTATAGCGTAAATATGGTGTCTGTGTCCTCTGGTCACTGTTTCGCCTGTTTTGACGCATATTCCCAGTGAGGTGCCGTAAAGAGCGTTTTCAATATCATGGGTGGCCAGGGCATTTCCAGCAAATAGAACATCTATTATTCCTTCTTTAATCATCCGAGCCAGAATTGGGGCTGATCCAGTGTGTACAATTGCAGGACCGCCAACCAGGGCTATTTTACCTCCCTTATTTTTAATTCTGCTGATTTCCTTGCCGATTTTCATCATCATGGATTTGAAGGGCTTTTCTGTGGAAGCATCGCTGGACATGAACTCGAAAACACCCTTTTTACCCCGGGGTCTTTCTGGGGGTATCACCTTTATGCCTTCCCTTCCTATAACCACCATTTCCCCCTTCTTTATATGGGCCATGGGTTTACAGTAAGCCCGGTTATTTTCTGGCTCCACCACGATGATGCAGTCCATCTCTGTCTCTTCCACTGTTATCCACTGATTTTTTAAGCGGATATAGGTGGGGTGGTTGGTGGTGGAGTAGAATTCATCAGGAAGGGTTTTATCCTTAGGTGCGGGTTTTAGTTCCACTTCTTTAATTTCTGCAACCACAGCTCCAATCTCTGAAAGCTCATCAAGGATCTCCCCCAGATGTTCTTCACTTTCTCCTTTAACCAGTAATCTTGCATGACTGATATCCTTTTTAAGTTTACCCACCCTGAATTCGAGTATTTCAAAGTCACCCCCCATGTCCATTACAAGATCCAGGGCTTTAGGAAAGATCAATGAGTCTATTATGTGACCAGAAAGTTCAACTTCTCTTGTATACATTTTTACACCATCAGACTTAAGTTTATAAAATTAATTTTATGATAATTTAAATTTTCATCAAAAATCACAGGGTATTTAATCTTATTTATCTTATTTAGCAATATTTTTTAGTTTACTTACTAGTTTAAATTTGTGAATTTTACAATCACACTATTGATTTTTTGGTGATAAAATATTTTACTAATAAATTTTTGACAAGAAAAATTAGATTCCATCCCATATTCCGACCAGGATTTAATATTAATCTTTTTTTTGGGGGTGGATGTTTATCGGGATAATTTATTAATATTAATCATGATATATTAATATACTGGATTTTTTTATGGTGGGGGGATGATCTTTGGGGGATGTAAATAAATCTTTGCAAAAGTCAGGGCAACTTCTGTCTGATATTATCGATTTTTTACCTGATGCAACCTTTGTCATTGACTTGGATGGGGAAAGTAATGGTAAATCAACTTGACGGCACAATCAAACTTGATAAAAGTCATGGAACCAAATATACCATCAAATTCAAAGAACTAAAATATGAAAAAAGAATATAACTTCTCGAATGAATTGGTAGGGAAATATTAACAGATGGCGTAACCTACTAAAAAAAAGACCGGAACAACAAAAAGGAATAATAGAGAGATATAAACAAAATCTCCCCTATTTATCGGATTATATGGTTTTAATCTGTTTTAAAGCCCTAACAATTCATCTTTTTTCTCATCAAATTGTGTCTGGGTGATTATTTGTTTGCTTTTCAATGTTTCAAGCACAAGAATATCATTCACTGTCCAATTTTCTATCTGTTTATACTTTTCCTTTACACTCTGTACTCTGCCTTCTGTACCAATTTGCGATAGAATGGCAAATATACCACTAACGATGTATAGATATTCTTTAGGCACAAATTGAATAATACTCTCCTGGTAGGTCAGTATAACTGGTATCAAGAATAGAATAAAGGTGGTTAGCCAGTCTATGTACTTATCTCTTTTTCCCAATTTTTTCACCTCCCATATTTTAAAAAAACCAAGTGTTAGTAGTATTATTAACATAGGTTTCTATTAAATATTAGTGGTTACTCACTATGGTCAGGGGGTTAATATTATTTTTGGGAAGAAGATTAAAAACTATTAGATCAATCTAATTTTATTTTAAATTGATTAATGAGTAAAAAAAAGATTTATGAGGGATAAAACAAATTTTTGACTATTCCTATCATTTTAATTAAATGATAGCAGTGTCTAATTAATAATATTAAAACAGGGCTATTAATACAATAAAATAATTATTGATATTATAAACTAATTATTTACTTGATTGCAGACATAAAAAGTCATAAATAACCTGAGCACCGTTTAATGATGTTATATCACCCATACATCGGGATGATACTTCCACAACATCAAAACCAATAACTTCCTTGCCCTGTAAGCTGAAGATAAGCCTCTGCAACTGGGAGGGACTTAAACCACCAGGGGCAGGGGTTCCTACCGATGGGGCGTAGGCAGGATCCAGAACATCCATATCCACAGTAATATAGACTGGACCTTTAATGTCTGATATTAAACGTTCCATTTCTCCAATATTATCTTTTACACGGGGAGAGGTGTAATATTTTATATCATGGCCTTGGGCAAAGGTTGTTTCCTCTGCAGAACCGGATCTAACTCCTATCTGTATCATATCCTGGGGATTTAAATCCCACACCCGTCTCATCACTGTGGCGTGGGAGTATTTCTCACCCATATACTCATCTCGAAGATCCAGATGAGCATCGAAGTGTATAATGGTGGCATCCTGAATATCCAGGGCTTTTATTATACTGTAACTTATACTGTGTTCCCCACCAATAATAATCGGGGTGATCTGCAGGTCTTTAATTTCTTTTATGGCTGATTTCAGGTGGGAGCTGGTTTTATGGAAGTTACCATGCACCACTTCCAGATTTCCCAGATCATAAAAAGTAGTTTCCAGATTCCTGTCCAGTAAAAGATTGTATCTTTCCAGGTTATAGGATGCTTCCCTTACTGAGTTGGGCCCAAAACGAGCCCCGGGATGATAGGTAGAGGTGCTGTCAAAGGGCACCCCTAAAATACCCCATACAGATTTCCGTGGTTCTATCCCTGATTTTGGATATTCATCTGTAAATTCTATTTTATCTTCAGAAAAAGCAAATTTTAAAGGGCTTTCAGTATAAAAAAGCATTTTTTCCTCAAATAAATCATATTTAAGACAATCTACATATTCAGATTCAAAACATTTACCTATAACAGTCTTGAAAGTTCCTGTCTATTTGATCCTCATCAACTTCTTGTTACCTAGAGCAACGATATAGCCGACTTCTGCACCTTCAATCAGATCATTACGCAGTTCTTCAGGTATGGGAATCTCAAATGTCTCGTAGGTTTCCAGATCCATGAGCTGCACATCACTACCCATCAAGGCCAGTACCTGTGCTGTTCTTTTATCGATTATAGGTACGTCAATCTTAGCATCCACTGGTTTTACTATGTTTCTTTTCTGATTGTCAAATATTCCCACAGCATCAACCCGGGCCTTGGCTGCGCCGTGTTTTCCAGGGGATGATGTTTGTATGTTCACGATTTTAGATGCTTCACCGCCTAATATAACATATTTACCTACTTTTAAGGTTTTAACTTCTACTACCTTCTTTGACATTTAACTTACCTCCGATATTAAATCTTTAATTCTAAATAAGGATTTTAAAGAAGATTACAATGGAATTTAGCATTATTTTTAAAATACTGAATATTTTTTTGTTCAAATTTATGGATATATTAATTTAGTATTGATTAATTTAATTCAAAAAATATAAGATCATAATTGAACTACTTATCTAGATTTGTAAAACACCCTATTTATGTATAGTAGAGTAAGATTTATAGATCCATTCTGGGATATAATAAACATACAAATTGGCTATATTTTTTTCAATATTTAAACTTTAAGTGGTGTAGATGAAAGTATCAATAACTTCCGGAAAAGCAGAAGGTCCAACTAAGTTAAATGCATTTGATAATGCCCTGCTGGATGCAGGAATAGGTGATGTTAATCTTATAAAGGTTTCCAGTATAATACCTGCTGGTACAGAACTGGTGGAGCTTCCCCAGTTCCCTGCAGGAAAAATGGTGAACACAGTTCTTTCATATGTGTCATCTGATCAGGAAGGTGATTTAATATGCGCAACTGTAGCTGTGGCCCTTGCAGATGAGTTGGGATGTGTGGTGGAACATTCCGGGATAAATAAGGATCCTCAAAGAATTAAAGAAGAGGCAGAAAGTATGGTGAAGTACATGATGCAGGTGCGTGGTCTGGAGGTCAAGGACATGATAGTAGAATGCCAGAAACATAGAGTTAAAAAGAAACATGGAGCAGCAGTGGCAGCGGTGGTTTACCTGGAATAGATTATGCAACTAATAGGTACAGTTAATGAGTTTGAAATGAATAAATTAGAAGGTTTTAGTTATTAAATAAGCCATTTAAGAGGAGATAATAGGATGAAGGATGGAGATATCAAATTCTGGAGTAAAATCTCCCATAAAATAATGGAGGAAGTAGATGAAGCAATTTCTCCACTGGTTGGGCAGGTTAAAGCTGGAGAAACAGTTAAAATGGGTGCAGATGGTACGCCCACCAAATTAATAGATTTAGTAGCTGAAGAAAAGGTTGTTGAAATATTAAAAAGTACAGAAATACCATTAACACTGGTAAGTGAGGAAATAGGCAGATTTAAATTTGGTGATGACCCTTCTAAGGTTATTTTTGTGGTAGATCCGTTAGACGGGACCAGTAATGCGCTTAAAAATATTCCGGCATATGGAATATCCCTGGCAGTAGCAGAAATTTCAAAAATAGAGGATTCCATGACCATAAAAGATGTGGAGATGGGGTTTGTTAAAAATTTCGCTACAGGAGATATTTATGAAGCAGTAAAAGGTAGGGGAGCTATTTTAAACGGTGAAAGCATTTTCACCTCCAAAGAGGGTGACATTTCCACTTCATCCATCGGAGCATACATATACCGGGCGGACATGAAAAAGATAGATAAACTTTGTAAAATGGTAAGACGCATGAGAATACTTGGTTCAGTGGCTATTGAGCTCTGTTATGTGGCTGATGGAACATATGATGCGTTTTTGGATGTTCGGGGAAACCTGCGTATAGTGGATGTTTCAGCTGCCAGATTGATTGTGGAAGAAGCCGGAGGAATGGTAACCAATGAATATAACCAACCATTGTCCGGTAAATTGAATGTATTGGAGAGAACCTCCATAATAGCCTCAGGTAACAGTAACATCCACCAGGAACTAATTCAGATTTTAGGGGGTATTTAAATGCGTATAGGAATTGTAGCTCGTCTTGACATGGAAGAAGCAATACAATTAACAGGAAAAATAACTGATTTCCTCCAAAAAAAGGGTATAGAAACTTTAATTGATACTTCTGTTGCAGAAAAACTGGATAAATACCAGGAATTATCCTGCTCTCTGGATGAGATGGATGCAGATATGATAATTGCAGTAGGAGGTGACGGAACCATCCTAAGAACACAGAGTTTTATAAGTCACAAAAAAATTCCATTATTCGGTATAAATATGGGAACCGTAGGATTTTTAACAGAAATAGATCCAGAAAACGCTTTCAAGGCCATAGAAGAAGTTTTATTGGGTAATTACTTTGTAGAGAAACGTACACAACTTCAGATTTATCATCAGAAAAAACTGCACTCCGCCTTAAACGAAGTGGTTTTAATGACCCGTAAACCAGCCAAGATGCTGCACATAGAAATAAGTGTTGATGATGAGGTGGTGGAG
>MVQZ01000325.1 GCA_002067565.1 Methanobacterium sp. PtaU1.Bin242
AAAGATAATTCAACATTACCCCGCCCCAAAACCCACAATAATACCATATTATTATAAAAGAGGGAAATAAGATGGATTATGAAAAATTACAACTATATATGGAACTTAGTCCCTTTGAAATACAGTTTGAATTAACCAAATTAGCCGGAAACTTCCAAGATCGCGCCCTTTTAAATGCTGGTCGTGGAAACCCTAACTGGATTGCAACAACTCCCCGAGAAGCTTTTTTTACTCTGGGTCACTTTGCTATTGAGGAATCTAAACGGACATTCATATATCCCCATGGTGGTTTGCATCCTGAAATCAATGAAATTGCAGAAAGGTTCCAAAATTTTCTCATAAAAAACCAGGATTATCCTGGTATTGAATTTTTGGAAGAATCCATCAAATATGGCATTGAAAATTTAGGTTTCCATCCAGATGCCTGGATTTATGAACTGGTAACTGGAACTATCGGAGACTTCTACCCCGAACCTGATAGAATACGACCACACACCGAGAAAGTCATCCATTCATTTTTTATGAAATTCTTATGTAATAATCAGAATGGACTGGGTCGGTATGATTTGTTCACCACAGAAGGAGGTACTGGTGGTATTAAGTATGTTTTCGACTCTTTATTTGAAAATAATCTTCTTTGCAAGGGTGATAAAATAGCTATCGGGTCTCCCATA
The DNA here is from genome assembly GCA_002067565.1 of Methanobacterium sp. PtaU1.Bin242. Classification (GTDB taxonomy): domain Archaea; phylum Methanobacteriota; class Methanobacteria; order Methanobacteriales; family Methanobacteriaceae; genus Methanobacterium_A. The sequence goes on from MVQZ01000325.1 coordinate 675, forward strand.
TTCACCCCTTACCTGGAAATACCCCGTTTGAGTAACTATGAATTGGTTGAAGTGGAGATTAAAGCCGACGCCTCAGATGGATGGCAATATCCTGACGGGGAAATAGATAAACTAAAGGATCCATCCATTAAAGCGTTTTTCGTTGTAAATCCTGGAAATCCCCAATCAAAAGCCATCAAACAGGAAACACTGGAAAGAATAGCAGATATCGTCAAAACTCATAATCCTAACTTAATAATCATCTCTGATGACGTATACGCTACTTTTGTAGATAATTTCAGGTCTTTAATGGCAGAAATTCCCTCCAACACCATCTGTGTATATTCCTTTTCAAAGCATCTGGGTTGCACTGGCTGGAGATTAGGAGTAATCGCTTTGCATGAGAAAAACAGGATAGATGAAATGATCGCCAGCATGAGTGATGATGATCGAAAAATGTTAAATCAGAGATATAAGTGTGTATGTCTGGAACCGGATAAGATAAAGTTCATAGATCGCATGGTGGCAGACAGTCGTTCAGTGGCACTGAAACACACTGCTGGTTTATCTTTACCTCAGCAGACACAGATGACCCTTTTTGCATTATTTTTCCTACTTGAAGATAATATTTTATTCTTGAAGGGTACTGAAAGGACTCTTAACAATAGAATCCATAAATTATATAACTCCTTTGGATTATCAAATGAAAAAATAGATTACACCGGAACTAACTACTACGCTATAATCGATATCATGGAGGTTGCTGAAGAGAAGTATGGGACTGCTTTTGCTCGTTGGATGGAAAAAACATACACCCCCCTTTCATTTGTATTCGCCTTATCTGACCTTTATTCTATTGTACTATTACCTGGAGCCGGTTTTGACATGCCTCCCTGGTCATTAAGAGTTTCAATAGCAAATCTCAGGGCTAAAGAATACAAGATCATCGGTGAGAAAATGTCAAAACTCCTAGAAACTATCTATGAACATTATACCCTTGAAAAAAATTGATATACGAATATCGTATTATGGAATATGTTATATTTGCTCATTTTTAGGGTTTCATCTACTTTGATATGATATATATAAAATAGATTATTTGATATTAATTATTTAGACTTTAAGTCATAATTTTAGAAAAAAATTGATTTTTATAGAATCAAATCATCCATAACATCATTCTTTAAACATAGACGTGCGCATCTGAGATTTTCATCCTCAAAAAAATTCATACTAATTAATTTATTGTTTATTTTATGTTCATATGCCATATTTGCTGTATCTATGACTACTAAAGGATCATATTCACCAGTTTCAGGATCAGTTACATCATATACAATATCAACTTCATTTTCATCAAATTCAACATGGATAACATTTTCTTGGTCTTTAGTTATTTTTTCTACAAATTCATCCTTATCCATAAAAAACCACCTATAAAAACTTAAACTAAAAGTTAATGTGAATATTATTCTAAAGATATCTTATAATATATAAGTTAAATTATCCTAATTCAGGACTGATTATATGTGGAGAGGATTTTTTTTTAAAAATGAGTTTGGGTGTTAAAAAATATGTCCAGTGAAAGGAATATGTCACAAGATAAAAATATGTCTATAGAAGGAAAAATAAAAAGAAAAAGTATTTATAAACAATATGAACCTTCAAACAAGCCCGAAAAAAGAGATGAAAGTGCTGCTTACTGGTTCATATTCAACCATAAAAAGATCCTTATCAACCTTAAAAGTAATGATAAAATTCCTTTTTTTAGAAATCCAGAAGAACTAAACCTATCACCAGTAAGAATCCAGTATATGGGCATGCTAAAAGGAAAGTCCTGCTACTCTGCGGATGTCGAACCAGGAACTGTTGCACCGAAAGGAATGATTTTCAAAGAATTAAGATCATTATACGATGATTTAGATGAGGATATTTTCCTTCTGGCAGGAAAAGCCATCCAGATTGTAAATTGGGATAAGAACCATCAGTTCTGCGGTAGATGTGGCTCTCCAACTGAAACCTCAAAGTATGAAATGGCCAAAATCTGCCCAAAATGTGGATTTAGAAGTTTTGCCCGTCTTTCTCCAGCGGTGATAACTGCCATTATAAAGGATGGAAAGATCCTCATGGCCAAACACGGGTATCGGGGAGATATGTACGGTCTCATCGCGGGATTTATAGAACCAGGAGAAACTGTGGAAGAAGCTGTTGGAAGAGAGACCCTGGAAGAAGTGGGTTTAAAAGTTAAAAATATTAAATATTTCGCCAGTCAGCCCTGGCCGTTTCCTAACTCATTGATGCTTGCTTTTACAGCGGAATATGATAGTGGAGAAATAAAAGTGGATGGAAAGGAAATAACCGGTGCAGAATGGTTTTCTGCCGATGAAATTCCCCGAAGTCCTTCCCGGATGAGTATTGCCAGTGAGCTTATTGATTGGTTTATTGAGAACTATCCAACAGATTAATGATGGTTATATAGTTGAAATGACATATATTAGCACATGAGAGCAAAATTATCTTTTCTATTGCTTCTTTTTTTATTTTTATCCTGTATAATCTCTGCAAACTGGGCTGATGTTATCAATCCCGGAGAGAAAACCATCTCCTACCAGTATCAGATTTCCAACATCCAGGATTATCCCAATTATGTGTTCATACTTCATGGAACCCCCAATCCCTCTCTTCAGGTGCTTAATTCTTCTGTATTCAGTTTTTACAAGCTAAGTACCTGTCGAATCTATGCCATTCCCCAGTCAGTATACAGGCAGGTGCAGCCGGAGGAAATGAATGAAACACAGCTGGTGGAATTTTTAAACAATGATTCACGGGTGGCCAGATCATCCCAAAAACTGGAAGGATCATATGGAACTGTAGGTGTGGATAATCCCCTTTTAAGCGTACTGGTTATATTAAAAATCAATTCTATCCAGGGAAATTCACTGGAATTTATAAAGGAAAAGGTGGTTTTCACCTATAACAACGGACAGAAAGAGGAGAAAGTTTTTCAAAATCAAAATCAGACCCCTACACCGTCAAGTAACTTATCTTATTCCCAAAATTACTTTTTTTATATAATAATTCCATTAATTGCCCTGTTAGCTTTGATTATCATCCTGATCATGAGGAGAAGGTTTATTTAAGGATAGGGGGATGTTGATGAATCTTTTATTATCCTTGATCATCACCTGTCTCGCGGAGTTTTTGATCCTATGGTTATTCATCCAACATGACCCAGCTAAACTACTCCTCTACTCCCTAATTATAAACTGCTTAACCCTTCCTCTGGCTTCCTATAGCTATAGCTTCCTGATGGATAATCTTCTACTGATTGAGATAGGAGTAATTATAGTAGAAGCTGTTCTTTTAAAATATTTACTGGAAATAGCCTACAGAAAGGCTTTTCTAATTTCTCTGATAGCTAACGGAGTTACCGGTGCTCTAGGGTTTATTTTATAGGCATTTTTTTAAATACAAAAAAGTATTCTGAATAAAAATTCTTCGCCAATAAAAGTAGGGGCTAGTGAAACATGCCCGATTTTATTATATTCTGTTTAAAAAACCATTTATTATAGAATAAGTTTCATCTGGCTGTTCAACAAGCATATTATGCACTGCGTTGTCGATTATTTGAAGTTTTGAATTAGTGATCATATTTTTGATTTTTCTACTGTGATGAATCGGGATGAAAACATCCTTTTCACCGGCAATGACTAATGTGGGTATTTTTATAAGATTTAATGAATCAATGAAATTAACTTTTAAACAGGCATCTATGGTATCATTTAATGCATGAATAGAAATTTTTTGAGCCTTCATATCTCTTATACTATTGAAAAAATCCCTATTTTCCTCTATAAATTCAGGACTGTTGGCTAAATTTAGGCATGCCTCAAAAAAGGCGTTGAATCCCTCATCATGCAGTATTTTTAAGATTCTCGTTAAAGTTAACTGAAGTTGATAGTCAACATATGCAAAAGTGGAGATGAGAGTTAAAGAATGAATCTTCTCTGGATTTTTTAGTGCCAGTGACAGCAGCACAGCCCCACCCATGGAATGACCAATAAAATGTGCTTGATCTATGTTAAGGGTTTGCAATAATTGATTAATGTCTTCGGAGAACAATTCCATGCTGTAAGGTCCCGGTGGTTTACTGGATTCCCCATGACCACGAAGATCCATAGATATAACCCGGTAATTTTTATTAAGAAGAGGAATAAAGCCCCCCCAGATGGTATGATCACTACCCATCCCATGCACCAGCACAATTGGATAACCAGCCCCCATATCCTGGTAGCATAAATCTGTGTGATTTAATTTTAAATCATTCCCCATAATCTGACTCCAATTAATTTTCTATAGAAAAAATAATCGATTTATCTCAGATTTCTAATTATATATTGTAAATTTATATATGAAATTAAGGTATTGTATTTTTACATTTACTAAAAATTATTCTCATATCCAGTCGCTTGTCCATAAAAGGAATCAGAATATATTCAGATAACTTTTAATCGTAAGGGATGCTAATATAAGAAATAATTCATAAGTTTCTTATAATATCCTTAGGAGGAAGTAACTATGAAAAAAGTAATATTATTATGCGGCAGCCCACGGCCCAGTGGAAATACTTACCAGGTCCTTGATGAATGCGCCAATGTTATAGAAGAGCAAGGACTGGAAGTAGAAATTATACCCTTTGTGGGTAAAAATATCAGATCATGCATTGCCTGTGGAAGATGTGGAGAGTTAGGGGAGTGCAGTCTTAATGATGATTTAAACCCTATTATTTCCAAAATCAGAGAA
>MVQZ01000326.1 GCA_002067565.1 Methanobacterium sp. PtaU1.Bin242
GGAGTTGGACAGTGATGCAGTCCAAAATGGTCTCTCCCGGGCGGAAGACTTCAGAGATCATATGAGGGGTGTTCTCGTAATCATGGGGGAATCTGCAGGGATGGTGGGTAAAATCCCCCAGCTAGTTAAAACGGATAAAAAGGTGGTTTTGGGGGATTTATTTGATGTTTATTAAATATGAGGATCTTATCTGTGTCAGTACTGTGTGGATGACTCCAAATCTATCCCCATCCAGAAGACATAAAACATATCCCGTGCCACAGACCCCATAACATCCATGGAAACAGTGCCATACTGGTAGATGAAATCTAAGTTTCGCATGATCCTGTATTCAATGGTTGAGATCTCCGAAGAATACATACTTAAAGAGTATCATATTTTTTTTGAGTGATCCTATAACTGTCATTCCCATGCGATGATCGCATTCCAGGGTTAGGTAGGTTTGATAGGCGTCATCTCCCACTGAAATTGCTATTGGTTTGGTGCAAGCCCCAATTTTAGGATGTTTTTTTATTTACCCCTAGAAAACCATTTTTCAGGGATATAGCCTAGAATTCTTAAAATTCCTAATATTATAAAGATTATGGCGACAATTAAGAAGAAAATAACATCTAAAGAAGTTTGTTCAAATAAAATCCATAATGAACACTAATCAATAATAAAAAACCAAACATAATTGAAAATAAATTATCATATTTTTTAATTAGAACTTCACTTATAACCGATATTGAAAATATTACCAAAATTAATACGTAAAATTGCAAGCTACCTGAAAGAAAAATTTCTATCAAACAAACTGTTAATAAAAAAATACCTCCCAAAAATCTCATATTCCACAGATTTACCATTAACATTCACCTTATTACTATTAAATTTTACAATTCATTCGAGTAGTTAATTTATAATTTATTTTGTTTTCAACTCTTACATCAAAATGGTTTATAATTATGCGATCCGACTTCATTTAAATGCGCTGCATATTCATTTAAACCAGCCAAAAGAGTGTCAAACCCTCCTCCAAGACCTAAAACACCGCCAAGGCCCTTCCATGCTAACGGATTTTCTAATCCTAAAAGCATTCCACCAGCACCAAGAAATATGCGCCAACCATATTTAAATCGATTATAAACAACATCCCATCCACTGAACTCAGGGAACCAACGAATATGATAAACTGGTTCCATAAACCATGCCGCAGTTTCCTGCGCCCAATCTCTAAAATCAGATGCTATATTCTTTGCATTGTTAAAGAAATCATAAGCTGAGTTTGTTATTTGATCATGGAAACAGTAAGCTCCACAAAAACCATTCACCGTATTAATATCCCTCATAATACCCGTCTCCGGCTCATACAATAATACTAAGTCGTCACGACCCGCCAGTTTCATGACTATGAATTCATTCTGTGTAAATAACTCTAGATCTGTCCCAGCCCATAAGCCGTAAAACATGTCCCTTATCACAGACCCCATAACATCCATGGAAACAGTACTATATTGATAAATGAAGTCCAAGTTTTGCATGATCCCGTATTCAATAGTGGATATATGGGAAGAACACACTGAGTTGAAGAGTATTATATTCTTTAACGATCCTATAACTGTCATCCCCATACTATGATCACATTCCAGGGTCAGGTAAGTTTGATAGGCGTCATCTCCCACAGAAACCACTGCTGGGTGTGTTCTGCTCCAGGTTACATTAAATTCCCCTACTGCTGTGTTTGCTAGAATATCATGGCAGTAAATCATCATCAACGCTGTGAAGAAAGTCCCATAAGCCGCTTTCATTCCACCTGCAGGGTAAAGGAGATTTCCATTGGCGTCTTTTGCATCTTTCTGGTTTGCCCAGTACTGGGCAATGCTGTCGGTGACTTTAGTAGTGGCGATTGCGAAGCTTTTAACACCCTCATAACCCGCCGAGAATAAGCCATCCATATACATGATTCTGAGGATAGTGTTTCCGGTGAAGTTAAGGTTTATTGTGTTGTTGGTTTTAGGGTCAGTAACTGTCATCACTGGCGCATCTGCTCATGGATGTGATAGTTGGACTGTTAGATTGTCCACAAATTATCCATGTATCTATGCTTGAGGATTTTTGGATCTTCAAAACCCCTGGTGCATCTAACATATTTCACATTTTAATATTTTTTCCATATTAGTTTTCCAAAAAATATTATTAATGTACAGGTAAGTACTATTATTGCTAAACATAGGTTAGGCAAACTTTTATTATATAAAAAATCGATTACAACACCAATTGTTATAATAATGCATAATAATAATAATTTATTTACATTTTTTTCAAACTCTTTTTATCCAATATTATCACCATTGAACATTTATACCAATGAAAAATGTGGAATCAAGGATTTTCAAAAAGGCCCAGCATTTCTAAACCATTCATTCCAATCTTCATTGAGCTGTTCTTCATAACTTCGGCTTGTAGTCCAAGGAGTATTGAATACAGCATCATACCATTGGTAAAAGCCCCTTCCCACTTGTGTTGATCCAACTATAATACCTGCAACTCCAAATATTGTACCAAATGGTGGTGCAACGCCAAGCAATAGTGTTGAAATTTTAATTGCTTCAACTCCTGTATAAGCTTTAACCACACTACCAATCAATTTTGACACCAGGTTTATATTAAGATATACTTCTTTTTCCAGGAAATTTTCACCTAGTTCATAAGATTGACTTGTTATTTGGTCATGGAAGCAGTAAGCACCACAGTAACCATTAACCGTGTTAATATCTCTCATGATGCCGGTTTCCGGGTCAAATGCCAGGATGTTATCATCATTTCCTATAGCTTTTATAATAAGGTAGTCATTTTGTATAAATGATTCTAATGATGCGTTATTATAATAATAGTCACAGTATATTCGATGGGTTAGATGGCGGAGGAGCAGATATTAGTC
>MVQZ01000327.1 GCA_002067565.1 Methanobacterium sp. PtaU1.Bin242
TGATGACCGATTGGAGTACTGAGACAAGAGAAATCCTAGGATCTGGGTTCAAATCCCGGTGACCCCATCTTTTTATTACTGTTATAATTGATATTGCATTAATTTTTTGAATTCTCAAAATCAGCTTAAGAATAACCTATTAATAACCTTTTTAAAAATTAAAGAAAACTGGTTTATCAAATATTATCAATAAAATTCAATTCGGTGATCCCTTGAGAAAAATCAATGACATTATCATGATAGAAGGAATTGGATCTGATTCTAATATTTATATCTTCGATGATGTGATAGTTGATACTGGAACTGGGGAAAACATGGAATACACCATGAATGGGATTAAAAAAGCGGGTCTAAATCTTTCGGATATATCATTAATTGTGAATACTCATTGTCATTTTGATCATATTGGTGGGAACAGATATTTTGACTCCCAACTGGCAATACACAAAGAGGATGCTCCAGCACTTGAAAATGGAGATAATATTGCAACGGCTGCTTACATGTTTGGAAAGTCCCTTGAACCTGCTGAAGTTGATTTCCATCTTAAAGAAGGTGATAAGATCCATAATTTTGAAGTTATCCATACACCAGGACATACAATAGGTGGGATTTGCCTTTATGATGGGGAAACACTTATATCTGGAGATACGGTCTTTGCAGATGGTGGATTTGGAAGATACGATATTGGTGGTGATTTAAACATGTTAAAAGAATCTTTAGAGAGATTAGCCAAATTGGATGTGAAGTACCTTCTGCCAGGGCATGGCCCGGCAGCTCATAATGGATCTGAGCATATAAACCTCTCCAACAGGATTATAAAAACCATATAATTTTTTCAATAGTTATTCGTTTTTTTACTAATTTTTGAAGATATTTTCCATTTAACAACATTTTGGTGATTTGATTATATAATAAACATTTAATATGGATTATTTTATTATATTAATCATATTTTTACAGTTATTTTATATATTAAACATGTTTTTATAGATTATTCCACAAAAACTTTATATATGGTTTAATTCATCTTAAATAAACACATTCAAGTTATTGTTATAGTATCCGGTGTCTATAACATCGAAATAGGTCAATTTCCAGATACTACCATCAAAACTAGCATTAACACACGGATAATAGGCACTCCATAGAAAATTTTGGACTTCTGGAAGTTGATTAGTTTTATCAACTGCATCATGAGCCGATTGGACACTGCCTCCTGTAACTGTGAAGTTTTGAATAGTTTTAACGTCTGATTTTTCTTTATTCAGTGTGTTGTATTTAAATGAGTAGTATGTGCTGTTGGTTCGATCGCTAAAAACGATATTCCAGGTGAAAAGGTCCATTGTTGGATATGCTGCTGAATACACGAAGTTACCACTTACTGGGTTCTCATCAAGAGCGTTAATCTTTTCATAAGCTCTGATGCCTCCAAAAGAGATTAAAATAATCATAAAAATTGCCATAGCTGCCTTTTTATATTTCAAAGCTACTTTCATGTAAAGTATAGCCAAAACAACCAGAGCAACAACTGTTGTGGTAATGTCTATGGCGGAGTAGATCTCAGCACTGAACCTTTGAAGTGTAAACGGATAGAAGAGGGGTATACCTCTTGTAGTTAAAAAATCAAGGAATAAATGAGTAACAGCACCAAAATATGCTATTCCTACAGTTTTTAAAGTGAATTCAACCGATATATCTCGCCTGATTATATTTCCAATAAATGTGTTTATTTCTTTCCGGGAGATTACATATAAAAATAGGGTTGAAGCAACACCGGCAAAAATAAAGGAATGTGTTATTCCCCTATGGGAAAAAACAAATAGATAAGGAACTAAAAATCCAATCCATGCAATAAATATGGTGTCAAAATCTGGTGCAATACCACCAAACGCTCCTTCAAGTTTATTTTTACTTTTAAGTGCAAAAAGAATAATAAAGGGAACCAGAAAATGTGTAAAAAAGTCCATCTATATCCATCTCCCATTTTTATATTAATAATTATTTTTTCCCGAACTTTATATGAACATCTTATGATTTTTGGGATAGATGGGAGAACCTTTCTTTATTATGAATATTTGTTTTAATATGAATTTTTTCAAGAATTTTTATCAGCCATCATGTGTTTTAAAAATTAAAATGGGCTTATCTGGTGAACATGGATGTTATGGACTTTACAGCATTACTTTTTACCAGGACTGAGACTTTATCACCTTCTTCTAGGACCATATCTGCACGGGGAATGGTTATGCATCCGTTTTGATAAACAGCGGCAATGATGTAGTTATCAGCTGGACTTAGATCACCAATCTTTTTGCCGAATATTTTCCTATTCTGCACGCTCATGTCTAAAATCTCAGCATCTCCTCTTCCAACAACGATAAGGTCTGCTATCTTTGGTCTGGTTATTATTTTCTCCAGATAACCTGCAGCTGTAAGTTCTGGGCTTATAACGTGGTGTATGCCCACTTTACGGAAAGCTTCTTCATGATCGGGATTGCTTACCCTGGCAATAATCTTAGCCACATCATATTCCTTCACCAATACACAGGAGAGCAGATTGGCTTCATCATTACCGGTGGCAGCTACAAAAACGTCGCAGTCACCTATATTGGCTTCTTCCAGGGTTTTTGTATCTGTTCCGTTTCCACAGATCACCAGCGCATCTAATTCACTAGCAGCATTGTTACATAACCGTTCATCATTTTCAATAAGGGTAACGTCATGTCCTCCTGTCACCAGGGAAGAGGCTAGGTTCAAACCAACTCTTCCCACACCCATAATCACTATGTACATAAATTCACTCCTTCCTATAGTTAACATCAATTTTTTAAAGGGTTATTGAAATAAATCCATCAGATTTTATCTACTTGTATTTTTTACCTTTAAAGCTTTTCGAGTGAATCCATATAGAAAACGTAAGACAATCAAAATAATATTATAAAGAAGATTAATAGGCTTATTCGGCGATAAAAAGACATAAATAGAGGGGATATTATATAAAACCACATATAATGGTTTAAAATACTAATTAAATTTCATATAAAAAAAATAAAAAAAGTAAACTGACTTTAAATAGCTTATTTCTTATCATTTCCACCTAATTCTGACCCTAAAAAGTCTTTAATGTCCCGTATACTGTTTAAAAGTTGGGCGGGGAAGACTATGGTTGAATTTTTCTCGGCAGCGATGTTGCTTAACACCTGCATGATACGCAGTTGTAATGCAATAGGGTGTTCGGCTATGATATCTGCGGCGTCTCCCAGTTTTCCAGCGGCCAGGAACTCACCTTCAGCAGATATGATTTTGGCTCTTTTCTCTCTTTCAGCTTCTGCTTGAAGAGCAATAGCTCTTTGCATACTGTCAGGCAGTTTAATATCCTTTATTTCTACAGTTGTGACTTTTATACCCCAGGGTTCGCTGTGTCCATCTATAATTTCCTGGATGCTGGTGTTTAATTTGGATGTTTCTGAAAGTATTTCATCCAGTGAATACTTTCCCACCACGCTTCTCACTGTGGTCTGGGCAATCTGGTTAACGGCCCTATTATAGTTTTCAATCTCCACCACAGCTTTATAGGCATCGGTTACCTTGAAATAAGCCACTGCAGCCACATCAATGGTTACATTATCTTGGGTAATGATCTTCTGGGCGGGTATGGGCATGGTAACTATTCGAAGGGATGGTTTAACCATTCTATCTACCAGGGGGATGATGAGACGCAAGCCAGGTTCTTTAACCCCAATAACTCTTCCTAACCTGAAAACAACCCCTCTCTCATATTGATTAACTATTCGTATAGAAAGTCCCAATATAATTAGTATTATTATACCTATGATGATAAGGGTTATGAAATCCACCATTTTTCGACCTCCTTTTTATTACATTAGCTTTTTATCTGTATCCACTATTATGTAATAACTTGTATTAAATCATAACGAAGAAATTTTGATTCTAGTGTTAAAAACAGAATAACCTTTGGAATATGTTTCAAATAACCATCAAAAAATAGTTTAAAATAATGGATGGTTAAGATTTTGTTAAAAATATTTAAGGACTAAAAAAAAGTTGAAAGTTCTGAAAATTTGTTAAAACGAGTTTACAAATTTTTCAGAATTATTCATTTGAGTAGTTAAAAAAATTAAAATTCAGACTTTACTTATTCAACCACTTCTGCAAATGCAAAATTCCTTTTAGTAGAATTAATTTTGATTCTGACTTCATCACCAACTTTAGCTCCTGTAACAAACACTACAAAGCCTTCTATGCGGGCAATTCCGTCTCCATCTCTACCAACGTCTTCAATTTTAACATCGTGTTCATCTCCAACATTTATTGGGGATGAATTTCTTTCGTAATTATCTCTTTCTCCAAACAATTAATCACATCCTAATTAAGCCAGAAAGGCTTATAACTCCATTAAACATGGGAGTATATAAAGCTTTTTGAAAAATAATTTCTAAGAAAATAGATATATTAGATAAAAAAATGAACTGTTATATGACATAAGTGATAGGGGGAAAAACCATCATCGGCATAATGTCAGATAGTCATGATAATTTAGGGGCCATAAAAAAGGCGGTAAACTTTTTCAACCATGAAAAGGTGGATATGGTGATACATGCTGGGGATCTGATATCTCCCTTCACAGCACAACAATTTCAGAAACTCAAATCTCCTTTTATAGCAATTTTCGGAAATAATGATGGAGAAAGGGATGGTTTAAGAGAGGCATACGAGAATTTATGCTTTTTAGAAGATTTTAAAGAGATTTCGGTGGAAGACAAAAAAGTGGCCATAATACATGGCACTAATCAGGCTCTTGTGGATTCTCTCTCATCATGTGGAAAATATCAGCTGGTGATAAGAGGTCACAGTCATCAGCAGGAAGTTATAGGGGGAGAAACCATGGTTGTAAACCCCGGAGAAACCTGCGGATATTTAACCGGTAATCAAACTGTAGTTTTAATGGATCCAGTTGATTTAAGTTATAAGGTGATTCATCTTTAAGATTTATTAATAAGTCACTAATATTTATTGAAAATAGGAATTATTCTCTAAAACCTGATTAAAACCGTCAAATTGGGATTTATTATTATACGAATCCCAGAATATCATTTTTTACATGGAATTCAACCTATATGGTATATGTGTTTTTAATACACTATGTTCATCCATTAAGAGAGAGGAGCATTAATAATATAAGCATCCCTATGCTCTTGTTTTAATGAATAATTTTCCAGATGGTTTAATATGTTGGAAATACCATTCAATGTAGTTAATCGGAAATATGTAATTTGAATAACCTCAGAGCTCTTCTTAAATCGTTAAAAGAGCTCTAAATGAGCCTTTTTTTAAGAATTTGACCCAAAGGTTTATATATGATGGGCCAGTGATTACTGTTTTTACTAAAAATAATGTCCAAAAAACCTTTTTGGCATATTTGGACATGGAGGCGGTAAAATTAAGCGAAAATCGATTATGGCGGTGTTATTATTATTGACATTAGCACTGCCATTAAACGCGGTTTCTGCAGTGACAGAAAGTCAAACAGGAATCTATGATCAGAATTCAAGCCAAATATGCTGTGATAATGATCAGAATTTAGCTGATGTGACAGCTCAAAACTCAAAAACACAAGAAACCACCAATCAACACGTAACTACCAAATCAGTTATTCAGGGTGAAAATGCATTCACTCAATTGGATAAAGCAAATTCCAGCACCGAATATCGGGCAGCAGGAAGTGAAAGTGCAGAGACTACAGTAACCACAACACAGGTTAGTTTCAGCAGCAGCCAGATCAATAGTGCATCTTCAAATGTAAAATCATTTATAGAGAGCAATAATCGGCTGCCAGATTATGTAACTGTTTCAGGTGTGCAGGTTTCTATGCCTCAGTTCCTACAGCTTTTAACTGATAATCTGCTGAACTTAGGCAGCGGACTTAAGACATCAGTTGTGCTGGACGCGGTGAATACGCCCACCAACCCTAGTGAGAGTGTTAAAAGCGGAAATATTTACAAATCAGAATACCTGACACTGGCACAGACTATTAAATCATCAATCGACAGCACAGGCATAGCACCAGATTATGTAAACAGTAGTTTGGGAAAAATCAGATATGAGACACTGATATACACCTTCAGTAAAATACTGAACTTCCAAAACACCAACGGTAGACTGCCCAACTATGTTTCAGTAACATCCTGGACTGGTAGCAGCCAAACCAGCAGTAATCAGTCAACAAGCACACCATCAGAAGGAACCTCTACCAACAATAGCGCTACAAAAACGTCACCCACTTCACTTCAGCAGTATTTAAAGTCAACAACTAATGCCCCGTCTACTAATTCAGCTATAACTTCCCTGACAGCTTCAATAACCTCAGGGTTGACCTCAGATTATGATAAAGCAACAGCTATCTTTAACTGGGTGAGGGATCATATAACCTACTCCTATTACTATAACACAAAAAAGGGAGCTTTAGGTACTCTGAGTTCCAGAACAGCTAATTGCTGTGACACCTCACACTTGGTAGTGGCCCTGGCCAGAGCTGCAGGAATACCAGCCAGATACCAGCTAGGAAACTGCGTATTCTCCAGCGGAACCTATGGTCATGTCTGGGCTCAGCTGTATGTAAACGGGAAATGGTACTATGCAGATGCCATAAGCAAAAGTAACAGCTTTGGTGTAATCAAAAACTGGAATTTAAACACCTACACACTGCGCGGCACCTACGCAACACTACCATTCTGATTCCCAATACAGGAGGAAAAATATGATGTTTAATAAATCAATGATTGTCATAGTGGCTGTAGTTGCTATAATGGTCATTGGAATTGCAGCTTATGGAAGTGCGGGTAAGTTAAACTCCACCAACCAAATTAAGGAGCAGAATTTGTCTGACAACATCAATAATAGTGTGCCAATGAATTCCCCAGCAACTGAACAGTCAATTATATCTGCTTCAGAGGCTCAGAGCATAGCTCAAAAATACATAGAAGAACCAGGAGCTAAAGCAGGAACTCCAAATTTGGTGGAGGAAAACGGGCAGAAAATCTACATTATACCGGTTATTTTAAATGGCCAGACTGTGGGAGAAATTCATATAGATGCCCTAACCGGAAATAATGTGGGAGGAGCTGGAGGAGTAACCTAAGGGTAACTCCATCCACCCTTAATTATTTAACATTCTAGTTTTCCTGGTATTAAGTCCTTGATACCAGATTGCGAATTTTAATTAGATTAGAAAGCCCTAAAACAATTTTTTTTAATTTCTTTTTAATTAATTATTAAAAAAATTTAAAAAAGGACCTTTCTAAAAAATTCATTTACAGAAAAATTTTTTTTACCCTTAAAATATATTAAAATAATAAATTAGCACTTTTTTATAATTGTTTTACTAATATGGATATTAAAATAAATTCGGTAGGTATTCTTTAATGAAACATAAAACCCTGATAATGCTGTTAGTGGGGATAGGAATTCTCACCCTAATGGTACTGTTAATAGGGCCGGCCAAGATCGCAGAAGCCGTGGAAATGGCTAATCCCTGGTATGTGGCACTGGCATTTATAATCCAATTTATATTATATGGCCTCTGGACAGAAAGATGGTCCATTAATATCCAAGCTGTGGCGATATCTATAAGAAAAATTCATCTCATACCCATGCTTCTGGTGGGTATGGCTGTAAATAACATCACACCCAGTGCCAGAGGTGGTGGAGAGCCAATAAGGGCTTATATACTGGGTAAATATACTAATTCTCCAATGGAAACTTCTTTTGCAACAGTGATAGCAGATAAAGGTTTAGATACATTTCCATTATTTCTTCTGGCGGTATTGACCATAATCTACGCAGTTTTGTATCTTAAACTATCGTTTTTTGTGATTTTTTCCCTGGTTATTTCCCTGATATTATTAGTGATAGTGTTTATAATTGCCCTTTACATGTCTGTTAACCAGAACATTGGAGAAAAAATCACAAAATGGTTGATCAGAGTTTTTAAAAGATTCTCAAAAAAGGATAATAGTAAACTGGAGAGAAATGCATTAATAGCTTTAACCGGGTTTCAAAGCAGTATCAAAACCTTGTTAAAAAACAGGAAAGTACTTTTTTATGCGCTTCCATTATCCTTCTTCATATGGTTTGTGGAGATAATAAGACTTTACATTGTTTTTCTAGCCTTCAACACCCCAATATCTCTGGAATTAATTGCGGTTGTGTTTGTAATAGCCACCCTGATTGGTCTGATCCCCCTAATCCCTGGAGGGGTGGGTGCAGTGGATGGGATGATGATTGTATTATTTTCCATTGCAGGAGTGCCTCCTTCTATAAGTGCAGCTGCCACCATTGTAGAAAGATTAATATCCTTCTGGCTTACATCTTTTTTAGGGATTGCCATGATACCCTACTTTGGATCCGGTGTCATGGACAGGATTTCCGATAAATTTTAAGTAAATAGGCTTATTTTTAATTACAGGGGGGGCAACTTTTTAAGAATACTTCAAAATTAATCCTGAAAAAATTATTTATAAAAATATA
>MVQZ01000328.1 GCA_002067565.1 Methanobacterium sp. PtaU1.Bin242
AAGCTGCTATAGAAATTGGTGGAGGAGAATTAATAGTACTCCTTAAAGAATCAGATGTAGCTAAAATAAAAGACTCTTTATCATCGATTGAAAATGATGTAAACAAAGAAATAGTAATAAAAACCACCTTAGAAATCGGAGATAACATTAATACCATTGGGGGAGCTATAGTAAAAACCAAAAACGGCGAAATAGAAGTAAACAATACTATAGAGGCTCGAATGTTGCGGTTCAAGAAAAGTCTGAGGTCAAAGGTTGCAGCGGTACTCTTTAAATAGTTTAGGGGAGATTTCACATGGCAGAGGACATTACAGCAATAGTTAGTACACTGGGATTCCCCTCTAATGAATCTTTAATAACTCTTCTATTTGTGGTGCTGGCTGTAATCGCGGTTATAGTAGTTATTTCAACCATCAAACCCGTCTTAAATATGTATCCATACACATATCCTAATGCCAGGGTAAGAGCGCGAATTGGAAGATTATTCAACGATAAACAATTATCAGAGATTATTGAATCCCAGAATATTGAAGAAGTCAAAAATTATCTGAGAGGAGTGCCCGAATACGCTCAATATATCGATCAATATCCTCTAGAGAAGGCTTTAGACACTCAACTAGCAGAAACCTACGATTTAATAGCCAGGATATCCCCGGATAACAGTAAAGAAGCTTTTGAGTTTTTACTGAAAAAATGGGATATGAGAAATATAAAAAGCATAATAATAGCTAAAGAAGCTGGTTTAAGCCCTGAAGAAACATTGAACTTAATAGTTCCCTTTGGTGAATTAAGTGATAGACTGAACAGTTTACTGGATGCGGATAATGTAAACGAAGTTTTAAGCAACCTTGATGATACTGAATACGCCCCTCTTCTGGAGGATACAGTACCACAATACCAGGAAACAGGAGTATTATTACCTATTGAGGCTTCATTAGATAAATATTTACTTGAAAATCTTTTAAGAACAGTAGCCACGCCTGAAGATGATCATACCGCCCTACTTCATAATTATGTAGGAAACATGGTAGATGTGACCAATTTAAAAATCATCTTAAGAGCCAAAGCTGATGGGCTGAAATTCGAAGATATTGAGCCTTACATGATTTCAGATGGTTATCAAATTAGAGAATGGAAATTAAAAGATTTAATGGAATCTGAAGATGTTTCTGGAGTTGTTAATGGTTTAGAAGGGACTGAATTTGCCCCCCTACTTTCTGAGGCATTGAGCAAATATTCACAAACAGGTTCCATAGCATCCTTCGAAACAGCTTTGGACAATCATATAAACGAAACAGCTAAAAAGATATCTCTAAAAAATCAATTTGGTATAGGGCCCATGATAGGATTTCTAAATAAAAAAGAAACAGAAATAAAGAATTTGAAAATTATAGCCCGTGGAAAAAGAGAACAGGGAATTTCATCTTCAATGATCAAGGAGATGTTAATATGAAATCAAAGATTGCAGTACTGGCTGACCCAGATACGGTCACCGGCTTTATGCTGGGAGGCATAAAAGAAGGATACCCAGTGGAAAGCATGGAAGAGGCAGAAAATAAGCTTGAAGAACTGGTGAAAAAGGATTTTTCTATTATAATAACCACAGAAAAAATAGGAGATGAATTTAGAACTACTATTAATAAATTAACCAGTGAACGTGCATTACCTATGATAATTGAAGTTCCAGACAAGACAGGCTCAATTGAAAGGGAATCCGACCCATTAAGAGAGCTTATAAAACGAGTAATTGGGGTTGAGATGGTAAAATGATTACAGACGGAGAAATAATAAAGATAGCTGGTCCCGTTATCACCGCCAGCGGTATGAAAGGGACTCAGATGAATGAGATGGTCAAAGTCGGTGACGACAAGCTCATCGGCGAGATAATTGAACTCGAAGGTGACACAGCCACCATCCAGGTATACGAAGAAACTGCGGGTATGAAACCCGGTGAAGTAGTAGAAAAGACTGGAGGACCACTTTCCGTGGAACTAGGACCAGGAATTATCGGTTCTATCTTCGACGGAATTCAAAGACCGCTGGAGAACATCAAATTATTAACTGGAGATTATATTGAAAGGGGAGTGGTTGTACCAGCACTTCCTAAAGATAAAAAATGGAAATTTACACCCACTGCAAAGGCCGGTGCCGATTTACAGGGAGGAGATGTGCTGGGTGAGGTACAGGAAACTTCCGCAGTGGTGCAGAAGATAATGGTCCCACCAAACATATCCGGAACTCTCAAAAGCATAGTAGCTGAAGGAGAATATACTGTTGATGAAGATATCGCAGAGGTAGATACACCTAAAGGCCCAGTAAATGTTCAGATGATGCAAAAATGGCCTGTAAGGGTTGGAAGACCATATAAAAATAAATTAGACCCAGATATACCATTAGTAACAGGTCAAAGAGCACAGGACACCTTTTTCCCCGTGGCTAAAGGTGGAACCGCAGCCATACCCGGTCCCTTTGGGTCTGGTAAAACCGTGACCCAGCAGCAGCTTGCTAAATGGGCCGACGCAGACATAATCGTATACGTCGGATGCGGAGAACGTGGAAACGAAATGACCGAAGTTCTAAAGGAATTCCCGGAACTCGAGGACCCTAAAACCGGTAAACCACTCATGGACCGTACCGTACTTATCGCTAACACATCTAACATGCCGGTGGCAGCAAGGGAAGCCTGTGTGTACACCGGGATCACCATAGCAGAATACTTCCGTGACCAAGGTTACGACGTAGCACTCATGG
>MVQZ01000329.1 GCA_002067565.1 Methanobacterium sp. PtaU1.Bin242
TATTTAAATATTTATTAAAAATTGTTAAAAGATGTTTTATTATTTTCATTATATCAGCTTAATATTAAATTAAGTAATGTTCCGATGATCAAAGCAATTGATAACATTAAAACAACAGTCTTAAGCATGTCTTTGATACCGATCTCTTTAATTAGAACGATAAACGTTGCAATACATGGGAAACTACTTGCTAGTACTGTACATGCCACTACAAGTTGTGTGGGGCTTAAATTCAGTGGGGCGAGCATGGCAGTTGCTAAATCTTTCCTTAAAAATCCCATAATCAGAGCATCAATTGCTTGATTGGGAAGACCCAACATCTGAGACATTACAGGAGACAGCAAACTGGAAAGAGCGCTCATTATCCCCACAAGATACAGTATGTTAACTGCCAGTATTCCTAGAAATACAAAAGGTAACGCCTCTAAAAGGAATCCTCTCACTCTCATCCATGTTTTTTTAAACAATGTTACCATATGTGGTATTCTGTATGGGGGAATTTCAAAGAAAATTTCCGGGCTTTCACCTTTCAATAAAAGGTTTAAAATTAATCCCAGAGTTATTAGAACTATTAAAAGTGTTCCATAAACCATGATGATGTATTGAACACCATACTGACCTAATAATCCTATTATAACTGCTGTTTGGGCCATGCATGGGACGGATATAGCTATAAGCGTGGATGCTATGAATTTTTCTCTTTTTCCCTCTAAAATTCGAGTGGAAAGCACCGCTGGAACATTACAACCAAAACCAAGAACAATGGGTATGGTTGCATATCCATGCAATCCTAACTTATGCATAATACTATCCAGTAGAACTGCAAGACGAGGAAGATAACCGAAATCTTCTAAAAAACCCAATACAAGATAAAATGATAGGATATAAGGTAAAACAACGGCAAACACCACGTAAATTCCAGTGGTTAATAGTCCAAATGAGGTTTCATATTCATATCCGCTGCCGATTAAGATATCATGGATAAACCCCGTGGAAACTGAGTTTTCCACAGTACTGGTAATAAAAGGCCCATAGTAATGATAATACAATGGATCTAAAATATAATTGATTAACAACTCCCCCATGCCTATTACCACTTGCATGGTGATGAATAGTATTATGAATGCTATTATAACACCTGAAAATGGTTTTACTGATGCATCTTCTAATTTTTCAAGTAGGGATGGGTGGCGGTGTTCTATTCTTTGCATTTCAGACAGCATTTGGCCTATAAACGCCCATTTTTTATCATCATCCATTTTAGGGATTTTAGATAGGTTCTTATCGGGGTTTAGAGTAATTTCATTTATAATATTAACCAGTTCTTTTATTCCTTCACCGGTAACAGCAACCGCTGGAATAATATTTACTCCCAGGATTTCTTGGAGCTTTTCCATGTTTATATGCACACCTTTCCGTTTAGCAGCATCCCACATATTAAGTACTACCACGGTAGGTATGCCTTTTTCCAGGATCTGGAGGGTTAGATAAAGGTTTCTCTCAAGATTGGTTGCATCCACTACGTTAACGATTAAATCAGGGTTCTCATCAAAAAACATGTCTCTGGCTACTTCTTCCGCTTTACAGGAAGGGGATAAAGAGTAAGTTCCAGGAACATCAATGATATCCAATTTATTTTTACCAATTTTAAGATTTCCTTTAGTGTATCCTACTGTGGTACCAGGATAATTGGATTGTATTACATTCACTCCTGTTAATCTCGAGAATATAACACTTTTTCCCACATTAGGATTACCCATCAATAATATTTTCTTCAAATCTCTTCCACCCATACCTTATCTGCCATTCCCCGACCAATTGCCATTTTACAGCCGTTAATCTCAATGATTACAGGACCATGTAAGGGTGCTGAGCATGTTTTTTTGACTTTTTTCCCTTCCCTAATATTCATTACTTCCAAACGGTTTTTTAAACCAGGACCCCCATCAATTCTTCTGATAATTGCATTTTTTCCGTTTTTTAGTTCTACCAATGTGATCATCATACACCTCAATTGTTAGACCTACTCTTAGTTTTATTTCACGATATTATGGGCTAAGTTTTCTTATCTTCAGTGCATTTGATTTAGGTCCACCTAAACTATTGATGTTAATTATTCTGGATAATTTCCTTATAAACCCTTTGTAATCTAAAAGTAAACTCTGGGCATCAAACATATTCCAATTTGTTTAGTAATGCTGATGGTATACAGACTTAGTTGTAATTCCATAATCTTATTAAACCATCCAGATATTCCCTCATTATTCATATAACCAACAGTTTATAGTAAATAGTTATTATAATAAAATTTTTAGATCAGGATTCAAAAAAGAGGATTAATTATCCGGTAAAACAATCCCCCCACGATCATTGCCGTGGCGATGTTGGCCAATGCTATGGTTCCAGTGGCTTTCCATCCAAAATCACGGAACAGGATGGTTATGGTGGATAAACAGGGTATGAACAACATGCTTACCAATGCCAGGATAATAAATTGCACTGGTGATAGTACAGCAGCCAGATTAGTTCCAAATAAAGCCACCAGCATAAGAAGTGTGTATTCCTTTCTAACCGCTCCAAATATAAGCACCACCCCAGCAAATACTGGAAGTCCTAACCAGAACACGGTGATAGGAGCTAATAAATTTGCTATAGGGGTTAGAAATCCTAATGCATATAAAGCCTGGATAAGGGCACTGGCGATTATGTAAACAGGAAAAACAAGATATATCAATGATTTAGTTCTTTTCCAGGTTTGTTTAAGAGCCACTGAAACAGATGGAACTTTAAATGAGTGCATCTCCATTATAAGACCGGATGTTTCTCCAGGAACAACTTTTAAAGCGATTCTACCTACGATTAACATAACCAGTATGTCTATGGCATATAGGGCTATAGCCCACCATACACTGACATATAAAGCCACCAATCCCATGATAACGATGGTTCTTGCTGAGCAGGGTGCAAAGGTTATGGCAAATGCTGCCAGTAACCTTTCACGACGGTTTTCTAAAATGCGAGTGCTTTCAATAGCCGGCACGTTACATCCATATCCCAAGATCATGGGTATAAGGGCTTTTCCATGGAGCCCTATCTTATGCATGGCACTATCCATCATAAAGGCTACTCTGGTGAGTATTCCAGAATTTTCAATCAAACTTAGCATGAAATAAAAAGGAATTACAAAGGGCACTATCAAGGTAACCCCAGCTACAAGACCACCAAAAGCACCGTTCCATAAAATACTTACTAATGATCCACTAACCTGGGGATCCACTGGTTGGAAAAAGCTGAATATATCTGATAATATTCCTGATAAGAAATCCCCTACTACAAAGGTCCATAAAAGCAGTCCAGCAATTACCAGAGCGGATACAAAATAACCCAATACCCTATGGGTAACCAATCTATCCAATTTCTCAGCAAATGATGTTTTAATTTTACGTTGAATCTGAGCTCCCTGGGAAACTCTATTAGCAATGGAATATCTCTCAGAAGCGATGACTGAAAATGATGGTTCCTTATGAATGTTTTCTATTTCCTCTGCCAGTTGGTAGGCCCTGCTAACAGATTCTCTGGACTTAGATTCAATTAGTTTTCTGATTTCTGGATCATTTTCTAAAAGTTTTATAGCCACCCAACGCAATGGATATTTTAGATTTAATTTTTCAGATTCTAAAAATTGGGTTAAGGCTTGTATTCTATTTTCTATTTCCGCACCATACTCCATTGGATTAAGTTTATTTTTAGACTTGTTCCTGGCCACATCAACTGCTTTTTCTACCAGTTCATGTAATCCTTCCCCTCTAATGGCTACTGTAGCTACTACTGGTACTCCTAGGGCTATTTCCAGTTTTTTGGTGTCGATTATTATTCCTTTTTGTTTAGCTATATCCATTTGATTGACACAGATCACTAATGGAACTTTCATTTCCAGGAGTTGTATGGTAAAAAAAAGATTTCTCTCCAGGACAGCAGCATCAATGACATTGATTACCACATCAGGTTCTTCATATGCTATGTACTCTCTGGAAACCAGTTCTTCCATAGAATACGTGTAAAAAGAATATATTCCAGGTAAATCTATGACGTTGATATCCTGTCCTTCGAAACAGAGTTTACCTTCGGCTAATTCCACGGTTTTACCGGGCCAGTTTCCAATGATTTGATTGGAACCAGTTAGTTCGTTGAATATAACGCTTTTACCGACATTGGCGTTTCCTGCCAGAGCTATGGTTATACCTTTTCTTTTCCTCCAGGCTACTTCTTCACCTTTATATGCCGGTTGTCTGCGTTTAATACCCCATTTAAAACGCTTTTTATGTCTATGTCCCTGTCTATAACTTTGCTGTTTAATTTCACTAGATTGTTTTTGTACTTCTTGTAAATCCGCTGATTGTTTAATGAAATTGTTTGCGTGGTCCTTCAGTTCTCTCATGAAAGTAATTCTCCTTAAGCCAGCCCTTCTTCATCCCCAGTAAGCTCAACAAATACATTACATGCTATATCACGCCCAATAGCAAGCTTCGAACCTCTAATTGAGACTTCTACTGGTCCGCTTAAAGGTGCGACTTTTATCACGCTTATAATAGCCCCTATGGTAATACCCATGTCCAGAAGTCTTCTGATCACCTTATAATCCCCTCTTATAAAGGAGACTTTGCCTTTTTGATGATTTTTGAGGTCCATTATGGGGATTAAATTCTCATCTCTCTTTCCAACTACACTTACTTCTTCTTCTTTTCTGGCCTTGCATTCCTCACAGCTGGTAAATGGGAGGTCACAGGCAGGGATAGGGCAATCATCAGGACATTTATCTGGATGATTTAAAACCTGACAAAGGGCTCTTTCAGCTTCATCTGATAATGTATGCTCCATTTCACATGCCTGGTCATGTAGTAAGCTGTTTTTAAGTTTTAAAATATCATGAAGGAATCTTTCCAGTAATCTGTGCTTCCTGGTAACACTCTTGGCGGCTTTAAGACCATTTTCTGTTAGTTTTACACCTTTATACTGGGAATAATCCACATATCCCTTATTATCCAGTTTTTTTAGCATCTGGGTAACGCTTCCCGGTGCTATATTCAGGCATTTTGAAATATTCGTAGTTTTAACCATATCTCCATTATGGCTAAGTTTGTATATGGTTTCCAGATATTCTTCGATGTTTGCACTGAGTTTTTGATCTTCAGATCTATAATTTGACATTTAGGCCCACCTAAATTATTCTATATTAAACAATTGTGTGAATCCATATATAAATGTTTTTGGTGGGCCTAAATTTTCTTAAAGTTTAATAGTTAGAACATTCAACAATCTCACTTGTTGCATTTTTTAGTATTAGGATTATTAACAGAATTTTCGATAGATAATTGTATATAATATTGTCCGCATACTGAAATTTGACGAATGCTTGGAGGTTTAGTGATGTCAGAGGAAAATGTAGTATACATTGGAAATAAACCAGTAATGAACTATGTATTGGCTGTTGTAACTCAGATGAATAGTGGAATTTCACAAATTACTTTAAAGGCCAGAGGAAGAGCCATCAGCCGAGCGGTTGATGTAGCAGAGATTGTGAGAAACAAATTTATTAATGACATGAATCTTGGATCTATAGAAATCTCTACAGAAGAGATAACCAGTAGAGAAGGAACAAAGAGCAATGTTTCGGCCATTGAAATACAGCTAATCAAAGAAAAATAAAAAAAAGCTCCAAATAACTGTTAATCTTTTATCTTTTTATGATGCTTAAAATTATTGGGTATTGATTTTTTACCCATTTTTAGCTGTCTATTTTTTCATTTTTTTAGATTTATGTAGCTAGTACCTTTTCAAATAGTTAATATGATTTAAAAAAGTAGTAATTGAAAAGTACATTTAATTCCACTTCCCATAAATCAGGGAATTTGAAAACCCCTAATAAAAAAATTAAGAACAGTGATATTATCTACTCTGACAAACACTATCTGATTCGTTAATATTAGATCATACCACATTACTTGCTTTTATTGGAATATGGGTTAAAATTTGAACCATATCTAATATTAACTATTAATATCCCAAATCTAACATTAAATATTAATATCCTGTTCTCATTACGTCTGCGGGTGCATTACCAGGTTCTATAAGTACAAAAGGAGTTCCATAACCATTATCACCGGCGTGTTTAGAATTATATTTTTTATAATCCCAGATTTGCCATCCGTTACCTATGTTAATTTCTATCCAGGTATGTCTCCAACCATCACCAATTCCACCATCAACATAACCCATTATCCGGACTGGTATCCCTGCGGCTGTTAATTTATTGTATAACCAACAAGAATCTGCCCAACAATCTCCATATCCATAATATTCTATAACAGTAGCATCGTCAATACCATATAAAGTAACATGTTGAACATCATCAAATTGTGCCTCTTCCTGTCCAATTCTATCCAAAATTCCGGTTATATTCACTTTATTGGAATTCAGAGGTTTAGGACCTGTAAGTATACCCAGAGTATCGTAAACATCAGTATCGTTTAGTTTAGAAATATATTCTGTATGATTCCAGGTTTGCCATTCATTATTTTCGTTAAATTCAAGTCGAGTATGGTTGTAATCATTTCCAATTCCACCATCCACATTACCTCTTATCCTGACCTGTACATTTGAAGTGTTTAATTTATTATTTAACCATGCCGAATGTGCACATTCATTACCATATCCCTGATTATATGATACACTGACATCCTCGTTCTCTTGTGCACTGGAATTGGCTGCTAGGGGATTTGTAGCTGCATCTGTTGCATATGCAGATATCATTACTATTGATATAGCAAATAGCGTAAACATGGATAGAATTGATTTCTTCTTAATCATAATACCGCCTCAAAAATACCTAAGATTCAAAAAAAATTCATAACCTCTTAGAACTTAATCAATATCAAATAAAAATCATATATAAAATTTACGATTTAAAGTTAAGGAAAATTTCATTAGCATTAGAGTTCAAATCAATAATAGACATAAGAGCACATTTTGCAATTTAAGGGGCTGGATTCTTTATGGATAAGAAAGAAGTTGATTATATTGTTGAAAACTTCAAAGGTATCTTGTGGGAAGAACTGGATGAAGATTTGTGCAATATGAGTAAAGAGGAAATGAAAACCATAATCCTCAAACTCAAGAAAAGATTTGGTTGAAATATAATTATATCATCCCTTTTTTTATACTACTAACTATTACTTGTTAGAAAACCTTTCATTTTAGAGACTTAATAAAGAAATAGAAATGATACAAAAGACGCTGAAATAATCGCATACTTGTTGTTTTATAATAATTATTATTCTTATTTTAAGGAAGTATTAAAGGATTTAAAATTTGAACAAAGATAAAAAAATTTAACAAAAATTTAAATATCTTTTGATAGCTTAAAAACCTGTTTTTTCCTAAAATAAAGATTCCCATCCAATATATAGTATATGTGCTATTTAAATTGTTTTAACATAATATTTATATATTTTAAGACGCCCAATAATAATTATAGAAGCGTAACAGATCCATCTATTCACTACTTAGAAACCTTTGATACCACTTGATTTTCTAACTCCTCCTGTAAAACACAGTTTCATGATTAAACTAATTCTAAGAAAGATGCGTTAAATTATTTATATCATCAAGAAGAATTGGTAAAAAATAATATCCCTTATGGATCCTGATTTCCTCAAAGTATTAAAGGAGCGGTAAATATGTCTAATCCCTCATCACCATCTTCAGATGCTGAAAATATTAAAGAGACGTGGTACGCGTTAAGCAAAGAGGAAATTGCCAAAAAGTTGGGTGTCTCTACTGAACAGGGACTTAGCTCTACTGAAGCCTCCAATCGCTTAAAAAGCTACGGATTTAACATACTTGAAGAAGAAAAGGAAAAACCTGCCTGGAGGAAATGGCTCGAACAATACAAGGCTTATATGCAAATTGTTCTGGTTATCGCCGCAGTTGTGAGCCTTTTCATCGCAGAATACAGGACTTTTTTACTCCTTCTACTTTTAACAGTTTTCATTGCTAACTTGGGATATCGTCAGGAGGCCAAGGCTTCTAAGAGTGTTGCTGCACTTAACAAGATGATGAAAGTCGTTGCCAAAGTACGGCGGGATGGTGTAGTAAGCCCGGTTGAGGCTGAAGAGATTGTCCCTGGCGATATCGTAATATTAGATGCAGGGGATCGTGTACCTGCGGATGGGCGGGTGATAGTTGCTGCCAATCTCCAGGTGGAAGAGGCAGCCCTCACCGGCGAGAGCATGGCGGTTGAAAAGAACAGTGATATTATCACTATAACGGATCCGCCCCTGGGGGACCGGGTGAACATGGCCTTCATGAATACCAATGTGACCAGGGGTCATGGTGAGATCCTGGTCACCCAGACCGGTATGGATTCTGAGGTAGGTCATATAGCCACCATGCTAAAGGAGCATAAGATAGAAAAAACCCCTCTCACGCAGCAAATTGACCGGGTCACCCTCTTCATTATAGGGATGGCGGTGTTAGCATTTTTAGCTATTGTTTTAATCGGGCTTTCCCAAGGAGGGACCTTTAAGGACCTGTTCAACATCGGCATATCCTTGGCTATAGGTTCCATTCCAGATGCCCTGCCTGCTGTTGTAACCACCATCCTGGCCATGGGGATGATGGCCATGGCCAAGAAGAATGCCATCATTAAAAACATGCCCGCAGTTGAAACCCTGGGATCCACCTCTGCAATTAACTCCGATAAGACCGGGACACTCACCATGAACCAGATGACTGTACGGATCATTTCAACATTAAAACACCATTATACAGTTTCGGGGGAGGGCTACAGCTTCGATGGGAAAATAAAGAGGATCGAAGGAGAAGCTGAAGAAAACCTCGATCATATACTTTTTCCATGCGCTCTCTGTATTGACACTGATATCAGAGATGGACAGGTGGTGGGAGATCCTACAGAGGCAGCTCTCTATGTTCTAGCTGAAAAAGGCGGTCTGAATGTACAGGAATTCCGTAAGAATTATCCCCGGATTTCAAGCATACCCTTTGATTCGGATTATAAATTCATGGCAACCTTCCATACCATGAAAACACCCTCAGAAAAGTCAGTAATCAGGGCATACATCAAGGGAGCTCCGGATGTGATCCTGGGACGGTCAGCCTATGGGCTGATGCCTGACGGATCGGCTCGTAAGTTAAGTGACGGTGACAAGAGGAAGATTGAGGATGAAAATGAGCGTATAGCAAGTGAAGGATTGCGTGTTCTTGCCCTTGCACAGAAAGATTTTGATCCAATATCATTTGACCCAAATGCTGACCTCATGCCCCTCATGGAAGGGCTGCTGATAACGGCACTTATTGGTGAAGTTGATCCACCACGTCCCGAAGCAAAGTATGCAATTCGTAAGGCAAAAGAAGCTGGTGTCCAGGTCAGGATGATCACCGGTGACCATGCAGTTACAGCTGAGGCCATAGGCCGAGAGTTAGGTATTGATGGGAAAACTGTTACTGGCGCAGAATTTGCTGCTTTAAGTGATGAAGAAGCTGAAAATCAGATCGATGAGATTGGAGTTCTGGCCCGGGTGGCACCGGAACATAAAGTCAGATTGGTGAAGACCCTTAAAAGGAAAGGCAATATTGTGGCCATGACTGGGGATGGTGTAAATGACGCTCCTTCTATCAAGGCAGCTGACATAGGTATTGCCATGGGTGTTACTGGCACTGATGTTGCAAAGGGAGCTGCCAAGATGATCCTGGTAGATGATAATTTTGCAACCATTGTAACTGCCATCGAAGAAGGGCGTAAGATCTACGATAACCTGCAGAAGTTCCTCCGGATCCAGATTGCTAACATGTTCATGTTCATCCTGGCATTTTTAGGAGCTGCCATATTTTCCATTATAGGTACAGCCCTTTACACTCCCGGTCAGGTTTTATGGGTTCATATGCTGGTGGTTGCACCCATTGGGATAATGTTTGGACTGGATATGGCATCACCTGGAATTATGACCCGTAAACCTAGAAAACATGATGAAGAGATCATTTCTAAAGGTATGTATATTAGGTTGTTTGTTGTCGGAGTTTTCATGGCCGCTACATCACTTTTTGTTTATCATATAGGGCATGTATCCTCTGGCTCTTTAGAGACTGGTCAGACCATGGGGCTGGTAAGCATATCATTAATGAACATCTTCCTTGCGTTGAACCTCCGGTTCCCCAACGATACCGCATTTCAAAGCGCAACATTTTCAAATATCAGGCTACTTTATGCATATCTATGGATTATACTCGGAACGCTCCTCATTACAGAAACAAGGCTTTTCCATGAACTTTTTGGTACTGTGTCCCTCGATGCATATCAGTGGGGCATATGTATCATCCCTGGAATACTACTTTTAATTATTGGAGAAGTATTCAAGAGATTTCTCCGCTATAAGAACCGAAAATCTCCTGCAATCTAGTATAAGCTATTAATAATCATCAAATTATAAAAAAATAAGAGTTAACACGTACAATTATTTTTTATTTACTCTTAAAACACGTAATTCTAATGGCTCTGGTAAGACCCATCTACCACGCCACAGCAGCAAGAGAGATAAGATGATTATGAATGCGACGTAGTATATATTGCTTAAGGCACTGGCGTTCACCAACAGATAAAACATGGTTATGTTACGTAAACCATCGAAATAACCATGGAACACTGAGGAAACCACAATACTCCCCGATCGAACCCATACATAGCTTAAAATTATAGCAGTACAACCAGTAAGCAGTGCACCAAATAGAATGGTTGGTAACATCTGTATAACCAAGTAGAGATTTAGCTGGCCAGCATTGGTCATTGAAGTTGAAACAAATGGGATTAACCAGACAGGCCAGTGCCAGGCCCAATAGATTATGGCGCCGACGATTAAGGCTTTACGCGCCCCCATCCACCATATTTTAGGCAGTAGATAACCTCTGAAACCAAATTCCTCTCCAAAACCAAGTATGGGGGTAAAAAAGATCACATAAAGAGTTAATGTTGTGTTTTTCCACGTCAATGGAGCCAATGTACGTGTTCCCACCAGCATATCCACTACAGCGGGTAAAATAAAAATTAGTAAAGGTAATCCCAGAGCTAACATCCAGGAGCTTGCATTTCCCCAACGCCAGCCAATGGTGCTGAAGCCATCCTGGAAAATCCAACGCCCGGCGATGAAGGTGCCGACAGTTACCATAAGCATGCCGATACTCGACCATATTAATGGAATCCAATAATTATCAAAAGAAATTAGAGCACTGGGTAAAAGAAATGGCCAACTCAATGCGAAAATGATTAAAAGGTAAAGCCATAGCCTAAATTTGCGTGGCTTAGCAGATGGTTTTGAATTATCAAAGACATGGGGACTGTCATGCATATTATGTATCTTTGATCATACAATATTAAATTTTTTACTAAAAAATTTAGCTATCCCATAATTAATTCGTGAGAGATATAAATAATATGACTAATTTAATAATGAAGGGATTATGTTTACAAAGGGTTTTTTTAAAGCTTATTTTAAACAGTAAAACAGGCCATTAAAAATGAAAGCAATACTTTTAAGGGTTGGCATTGATAAGGGAAGTGGGGGAGTATTAGCCCCCATATTCAGTGATGGTTCTTTTGAATATATACCCATACCAGAAGAAGTTGAATCAACCGAATCCCAGACTTATAATAACACTTTAGGGCGAACCGGCGAACCTTTAGGTTATTATGTGCCCCTTAAAATTAGAGATAATATAATGCATTTTGATCCGGAATTTAAGACATTTACCTATGGAGATCCCTCGTCCAAAAGGAATTTTTTACTAAAATTAGATAAAAAGGATTTATTAGTATTTTACGCTGGCTTAACACCATATGAAAATGAATTTTATCCAGAAGCTCTTTATATTATTGGTTATTTTATTGTAAAGGAAGTAATAGACTTCAATAAATTATCAGAATCAGAAACTCAAGATTATATGAAGCAATACCACAATAACTCCCACATCAAAAGAAAAATGGACTTGAAAGATTTGATAATTGTTGCAGGATATAATAAGGAGAGTAAATTATTAAATAAAGCAATAATTATCAGTCATCCTAAGCTAAATAAAGCAGGAAGAACTTATCATGCTGTTTCCAGAGAAATAGAGATGAAGCTTGGAATTCAAGGATCAATCCAGAGAAGTATCCCTCCCAGAATAATAGAAAATCAAAAAAACATTGAAAACTTGAAAAAAATACTCAGATTATAAATTTAAAAAAATCAGATGAATAATTTATTTTTATTAATCCAGCAAATAAATGAAATGAACAAAAAGGTTTAGAAATAAATAGAATATGAGAATTTGCCTAGGGAAAATGGAATTATGAAAATATATGATATAGCCGTAATTGGAGGGGGGCCTGCCGGGTGCATGGCAGCCATTAGAGGAGCACAACTGGGAAAAAAGGTAATTTTACTGGAGAGAAATGATAAAATATGCCGTAAACTCCTTCTAACCGCTAATGGCAGATGTAACATTACTAATACAGCGCAGCTGGAAGTTTTTCTGGAAATGTTTGGCAGAAGAGGGTCTTTTTACCGGGATGCTTTCAGTGAATTTTCCAACCAGGATTTGATGGAATTTTTTAAAATCCGTGGTCTTGATTTTAAGGTGGAAGAAGCAGGAAGAGTATTTCCCAGTACAGAAAAAGCCGAATCTGTGGTAAATATTTTAAAAAGGGCTTTAGATGAATATGGGGTGAAAATAATTTATAATTACCGTTTAAAGCATCTGCATCAACAGTCTAAAATTTTCAAACTATATTCAACCGAAGAAGAATTATTTACCACCTATAATATTATTATAGCTACAGGTGGGGCATCCTATCCTCGAACCGGGTCAACAGGGGATGGTTTTACCGTTGCAGGATCATTAGGACATCATATTACAGAACTGAAACCAGGAGGAGTCCCACTACGGGTAAGAGAAAAATGGGTTCATAAATTAAAGGGAGTTGCTCTGGAGAATGTCGGGTTAAAAATAGTATATGATGGTAAAATATTGAATTTACCTGATGGAAACCTTCTTTTAACGCATTTTGGAGTTTCAGGACCGGTTATTCTTGATATGAGTCATACAATTGTGGAGCTTATGGATAAGCAAGGTGATTTGGAGATTTATGTTGATCTTAAACCGGAACTCAAGCAGGATGCTCTGGAAGTCCAGATGGTGGAGGATTTTCAGAAATATAGTAAAAAGAGTTTAAAGAATTATTTAAAGTTTCACCTGCCCCAAAGACTGGTTGATCCTGTTTTAGAAATATCACATCTTGATCCTGAAAAAAAACTTAATCAGATCACTAAAAAAGAGAGATTGATGTTACAGGAAATATTAAAGGCTCTTCCCTTAACTATTACCGGGCATCTTCCCCTGGATAGAGCTATGGTTACCTGTGGCGGAGTATCAAAAAAGGAAATAGACCCAAAAACCATGGAATCAAAGTTAGTTAAGGGATTATACTTTGTCGGGGAAATAATTGCCGGGTGCGGCCGAAGAGGAGGTTTCAACCTACAACAGGCATTTTCAACAGGTTATGTAGCCGGAAGCAATGCATCCAGATAGTATAAGATATTAAGATCTAATGTGATGAAGAAGACGGGTTATAAACCATTATAACAAATCATTCTCCTTTTAAAAATATCTTCTTTGATAATTCAACTTCATATGACAGCAAAACATAGGATTTATACTTTTTAAAATTTTCATATTATAATAAGAAGAGAAAAAAATAAGAA
Organism: Methanobacterium sp. PtaU1.Bin242; assembly: GCA_002067565.1. Taxonomy (GTDB): domain Archaea; phylum Methanobacteriota; class Methanobacteria; order Methanobacteriales; family Methanobacteriaceae; genus Methanobacterium_A. The sequence continues at coordinate 13,812 of MVQZ01000329.1, forward strand.
TTAAATGTAATAAAACCAGATAATTATGTTCATAGAAAATTGAATGGAGATTATCATGGTAACTGAGAAACATTCTTTACGTACCAGTTTATCTGTTCCAGCAGATATGCGTTTTCTTAAAATGGTCCAGGAATACATTCTTAAGATGTCATCCATCGCAGGACTTTCTGATTTGGAGGGTCAACGACTTGAATTGGCAGCTGAAGAAGCATTTGTTAACATACTGGAGCATGCCTATCCTGATGGTGTGCCTGGTGATGTTTTCATAAAATCAGAAATAGCTGAAACAGAGTTAACCCTCTCTATCCGGGATGAGGGATTGCCCTTTGACAAGTCCCCGGAAAGTTATCCTGCACCAGGATTGGAAGTTGAATTTTTAGAAGAAGGTTTGGGATTTCGTTTAATCCGTAATGCAGTGGATGAAGCTCATTTTGAAAATCTGGGCCGCAGAGGCAAGGTTCTGCGCATGGTAAAACGTTTATCTGAAACATTCGATCCGGAACTTGGTGATGTGTCTCAGATGGTTGATGCAGCCCCTCCTCAGCAATATAAAGTGCGACCAATGAACCCTGATGAGGCAATTAAAGTAGCACAATTATTTTGGGTGGCATATGGTTATTCCTATAAAAATGAAGATTTTTACCGGCCGGAAGGATTGGTACATCTAGTAGGCAGTGGCAGGTTAATCAGTTATGTGGCTGTGGCTGAAAATGGTGATGTAGCTGGACATGTGGGTTTATTAAGATATGAAAACGTGCCAATGGCTGAAGAAGCTCTTTTAGTTGTTTCTCCGGTTCATCGGGGCCGTAGGATAATGGATCTGCTCCATGATGCCATACAGGCCAAAGCTAGGGAAATGGAACTTAAAGGTGTTTCAGTTGACCCGGTTACTAGCCATATTATTAGTCAAAGAAGGATAATACAGTTAGGGGGACGTCCCTGTGGAATTGACCTGGCAGCTTGTCCTCCCCGTGTTTTTAAGGGAATAGCCAATGAAGAGGAGCAGCCCCAGAGGGAATCCTATTTACATTGCTTTAATTATTTATCTGAACCCCCATCAATGATCATTCATGCACCTTCCCATCACCAGCAGATGATTACCCAGATATATGAAAACTTGGGGCAGCAAATTATTTTTGAAAATCCCGGCACCAGTAAGTTACCAGGTGATTATCAAATCAACTTCGATAAAACCCTCAGAAAGGGAGAACTAAAAGTGATTACAGCTAATGAAAATCAATGGCCAGAAATACTTCGAGTAGCAGATGATCTGGCAGAATTTGCTGGTGCTGAGGTTGTTGTTTTAGACTTACCTCTAGCACAAAGAGCATCAGCCTTATTATGTGAACTGGCCGAAGATGTAGGCTTCTTTTTTGCAGGCATAAGGCCATGTGAGGCACTTGACGGTGATTATTTAAGATTACAACGATTACATGTTCCAATGGATATGGATAGACTGAGTATTTACTCTGATCTTGGTCAGGAACTGTTTGACTATGTTGATGCTTGCAAGTCTAACCGAGTTTAGTTATCTTCAAATTAATAGAATGTATTCAGATGAGAAAAAAATTCATTCCCTTTCCTTTATCTATTCTTTTCCAATGCTTCAAATATGAATCGAGGTTTGCAGCCGTGTTTCTTAATACATGATTTAATCTGTTTCTCATCAACATCCATGAAGTTATTTTTAACTATTCGTAATGTTTCTTCTTTAGAATAGGATATCTTGATAACTTCAAATAATAAACTAATGATAAGGACCATAATCCTAGATATAATATTGAAATCAGTCAATAAATCATATTCAACTCCCTTAAAGCGAAATACCAAAGCTGTCTGGATTATTAGGTTTATTTTTTTTAGATCCTTTCTGTAGTTTAAACGTTCCAGAAAAACCTTGAAATAAAAAGGAAAAGCATCAAAACCTTTATTTAAAGTCCAAAGGCTAATTCCAACCTTATCTTTATCAATAAACTCAGAGTCAAGAATTTTATCAGCTAATAATACCGCGTCAAACTCTTGAGCTTTATGATATACTTCTTCATTGTTTTTCACGCCGAGATCCTCTCGGAGTGTTCGATAAAATTCGCTGAAAACCTCAGAAGAACTCATGTCCACATTATCTAAAAAAAGAATGGGATCATACACATTTAAATCCAGACTTTTTAAAGCAGTATATATATTAGCGGATTTACCAGTTCCAGGACTCCCAATAATTAATATGAATCTACCTTTATGGGTTTTCAGATTGCGAAAGCTACGGATAATTTTACGAAATGATCGGGTATATATAAACCCCGAACCTTCCCCTTCAGATTTAACTTTATAATCTGGCATGTTAATACAGCACTCTTACTTATAAAATCCACTTTCTAAGTTTAAAGCTTAAAATAATCAAAGAATTTGAATTAAATCTGCATTGGGTTGTTCAAGTTATAAACTTAATAGCATATAACATTCCACTATATTGTGTCTTTAAAGGTAACTGATCAAACATATTTTTTAACCTTCATCTTCCAGAAAAATTTGTTTTTTTTTAGATATCCCCTTATAATATAAAAATGTTTCCAAAAAAATTGATAATAAACTAATTATTAAGCAAATTCTCCTGTTTTTTTGATTTTTTTTCTTATCTTCTTAATTTTTCCCCATTACTGTGTAAATGTCCTTCAATTGAAAGATTAAAGAAAACTAGTATCATTTATTTTATCCATACACCGAAGGATAAAATTGGATAATGAATAAGTATATCTCCTTGGAAAGGTAATAAGACAAAAAATTGTATTAAAAGACGGATATGGCTTATTTTTTTGAATTTATATACTAAAAATCTATTTTTTATAAATTTATTTTTTTTTGAAACTTTCACAGTTTGCTGGAATATATATCGGAAATTTACCATAGAGATTCTCCAATAATTATGGAAAATTTAGGAAATATTCCAAAACATTTATAATATAATGGAATTATACTAATATTGTTTAAAATTTAGTGGTGATTTTAAATGGAAGATGAATTAGATGATGTTGACTTGAGAATAATTCGTTCCCTATTCGGAAACTCCAGAATAACCCTTTCTCAAATGTCTAAAGATATTGATGTGCCAGATGCCACCATTTCCCATCGACTCAAAAAGCTAGAGAAAAACATAATCAAACAATATACACTAATATTAGACCCCGATAAGCTGGGTTTGAATATTACTGCCATTATAATTATCCAGAGCGAATCAGAAAAGCATAAAAATGTGGAAAATAAATTATCAGAACTTGTAGAAGTTTCTGAAGTTTACAGCATCTCTGGGGAATACGATATCCTCATTAAAGTATGGGCGCATAACTTGGAAGAACTAAACAGAATAGTTAACACCAAAATCCGTTCTGTAGAT